>DWVA01000115.1 GCA_019120475.1 Candidatus Blautia intestinipullorum
TTTCCGCCAGTTCTCCGTTCAGAACAGAGGTCTCATAAGTATACTGGATCCCAAGCTCTGTGGCTTTCTGCTCTCTCGTCAGCTCCTCATACTGGCTGCTTACTGTCTTCTTTGCCTCCTCAAGCTGATCCAGCAGATTTTCCGCACTTTCACTGTCTGCCGGTTCCTGATCCAGCAGGCTTTCTACCTGAGACAGATCATAAGTGTTTCCAAATGAGCTGATATCCTCCTCTGTAAGATTGAGATCTTCCATAGTCAGCGTTTCGTCTCCTTTGCCGTCTATAGATATTCCGGAAGAAACATCTCCCAACGTTTCACCGCCCATACTGCCCATAGATCCGCCAATAGAGCCTGCTCCGCCTGCAAATGCACCTGTGCCTGCATTTTCATCTGAAAGAGCGGAACCTGACATTGTAAATTCCCCGTCACCGGATTCTTTTTCTCCATCTGTTCCGTCAGTGAAGCTTTCTGATCCCGGCTGATTTTGCTGTTGTTCTTCCTCCTGTCCTTCTTGCTGTTCTTCGTCCTGTTCTTTTTCCTGCTGCTTTTTCAGATCATCAATCTGCTTCTGAAGTTCTTTAATCTCTTCTTCCTGCTTTGAAATCTGTCCTTCCTGAAGCGCCGATAGCTGAGAATACAGATCAGTGGTGCTTTCCCATGCATTTCCAAGCTCTTCCAGCAGGCTTTTGACTGTCTCTGTATCTATGGTCTCGCTATTATTGTCATTTTCCTCCAGCGCTGCCAGAACATTTTTCTGCAGAGTAAGCCCTGATTCCATCTGTGCAATACATTCGTCGAGAAGCGCAATATAGGATTCATATTCTATACCGGCAAGCTCAAGGGCTTCTGTGACTGCATCCGGAATATTGTTCGCCATCTCTCTTACATTTTTCATATGCTGGCTGATCGTACTGTCCACTTCGATAGATGTACGGAGAGAGGACGCCAGTTCATTTTCTCCCGCGCCGCCTGTCTCCCCGTTTTCTGAGGAATCCGCCTCTCCTTCCATATTCAGGAATGTCTCGATCTGTTCCAAGATTTCCTGATAATTTCCGGTGCTGGATGCAATCTGTTCTTTCAGGCTTTCTGCCTGCTGCTGGAACTCTTCTGTGTCATCCTGGGTTTCATTTCCTGACGATCCGTTTTCGTCTGTTCCTGTCTCCGGCTTTTCCGTCTCCGGTGTTTCTGTCTCCGGTGTTTCCGTTTCGTCCGCTCCTGCCTCCGGCGCTTCCGTCTCCGGCTTCTCTGTTTCATCTGTTCCGGGTTCTGTCTCCGGCTTCTCCGTCTCTTCTATTTCTTTTTCCGGTGCTTCGCCTTCAGTTCCGCTGTTCTTTTCAGTTTCCGGTTTTTCAAATGAATCCATGGAACCGCCAGTTCCGCCTCCGCTACCTCCTCCGAAAGAGCCGCCTCCAGGACTTGCCTGTGAACTGTAGCTTCCATTTTCGATTCCATTTTGGACTTCTGAAATCTTCTCTTCAATCTCCGGCTGTATTTCCTCATAAGCCGCAATGGTGTCTGAAAGTTCCTGCTCCTGATATTCCCGGACAAACTCAGCCTGCTCCGCCTCAGTCTTTGTCATTTCGTATTCGGATTTGGCTTCCAGAATTCCCTGTTCGTACTCCCGCTGCGCGTCAGTCAGTGTATTTTCCGCCCGAAGTACGGCCGCCTCATAATAATTCAATGCTTCCTGGCAGCTTTCTTCGGTCAGTTTTAAAATCTGATCGCCTTCCTTTACCTGTTCCCCTGCTTCCACATAAACTTTCTCCACTACAAGTTCTGCTGCGAAACCATCCAATTCCAGGTTATAATCTACTGTGGACATCTCGGTTGTCCCCTCATATTTAAGTTCTTTTCCATAAATCGTCACAGTCCATACAGATTGATTTAAGACAATCGCAAATGCCGAAAGGAATGCTGTCTTTTTCACGCTCCCGTTCCTGAGTCTTTTCATGTGCAACGCTCCTTTTTCCTTTTTACTCTATTCCTACCATATAGAACCAACCTAAAATATAGTTAAAATATTCTTTAAAGAAACTGTGAACGCCTTTCTTTTAAAAAAAAGAAATCCCTGCAGTCTTAAAAGACATTCGGGATTTCTTCTTTTTATTTTCTTACATCATTTTCAGACTTTACAATGTATAGTTATATCTTAATTCAGGACTCTTCCGCCGTTTTTGCAACTGTGCTCACACCGTCGTCGTCATAGAGCTCATACTCGCCCTCCGGATATCCCACCATTTCTATTGTTTCTGTCCTGATATCCTCCACACACTCAGCCGGTCCTGCAACCGGGATCTTTTTCCACTTTCGGATGAACAGAGCGACTTCATTTAACGCGATTTCCACATAATGATGGCCTTTATCCAGTGTTTCCTGAGAAATACTTCCATCGGGAAGGAATTTTACAAATTTCATCTCCTCCGGAAGATATACGTAACGGCCTTTCGCATTCTGCGTATAAACGGGAGCGATCATGATCTCATTGCCAAAAAGGAGCTGATCCTCCACCTGCAGGGCCGTTTTGTCCTCCGGGAACTCAAATGCAAGAGGCTTGAAAAGCATATCATTTCCAAGAGCCGCCTTCATATACTCACTGTACAGATAGGGAAGCAGGCGATAACGCACGCCGATTATATGGCGGAAATCTTCTATATGTTCAAAACGGTAACACTCCTGCTCTCTCGTACCGAGCGCCGCATGGTTTCTCATCAACGGCGTAAATACTCCCAGCGCCAGCCAGCGGAGCAGGAGGTCTCTGGTCGTGTCGCCGTTGAATCCTCCCAGATCCGCCCCTGTATACAGGAACCCGCACATATTCAGAGAGGGAAGCATTTTCAGGTTCAAAAGAATGTGAGACCACCAGGAATGATTATCTCCCATCCAGATTCCCCCGTAACGGTGCATTCCGATATAAGAGGAACGGGAAAACATCAGGATTCTCTTACCCGGCGCAATCTTCCGGAAAGCTTCTCCTGCCGCCCTGGTCATATTAAAGCCATAAAGGTTATGCACTTTGTCATGGCGTACCAGCCGGCCGCCTGCTTTGTGATAAAAATTCCTGTAGTCCTCCGGACTGTTTGCAAGGGAACGTACCATATCCCCGAGACGGAAACCAGGGGCTTCCTCTTTCTCCGCCATAAATTCCTCCAGATATTTCTTCAGGCGGGCCACACCCTCCGGGGTGGAAAAGATGGCGGGTTCGTTCATATCGTTCCAAAACCCATCGATCCCCTGAGAAATCAGACGTTCATATTTCCCGCCGAACCATTCTCTGGCCTCAGGATTCAGCATATCCGGAAAATGTGTCCATCCCGGCCATACTTCCGCCACAAAATCACTTCCGTCTTCTCTTTTGCAGAAATATCCTTTTTCTTTTCCTTCCTCATAAACGTCATACCCGTCCTCAACCTTCACTCCCGCATCGATGATGGGGACAAGATGTATCTTCTGCGCCTTCATCTCATCCACAAATGCCTTAAAATCCGGAAATTCTTCCTCATTTACCGTAAAGTCCTTATAGTGGTCCATATAGTCGATATCCATATAGAGCATATCCATTGGAATATGATTGTCCCTGTATTCCTTTACGACATTCCGGAAGTCTTCCGCCGTTTTATAACCCCAGCGGCTCTGTCCGAAACCGAAAGCAAATTTCGGCGGTATGTAGCTTGTGCCGATGATCTTCCGGAACTGTTTCACGATATCATAAGGATTTTCCCCGTCTATCACATAGAGGTCCAGATTGGCGTCCCCGCAGCGAACCGTCAGCTCCTCCTGTCTGGTATATCCGATATCAAACTCCATGGTTCCCGGATAATCCAGGAACAGGCCGAAAGTCTCTTTTCCGAAGACAATGATAAAATTATGGGCTCCGTAAAGGGAATATTTGCTTTCCGTATGGTTCGGATCATCTGTACAGTTGCTGACATAACGGTATCCTCTTTTGTTGATCCCTCTATTGGATTCGCCCAGGCCGTAAACGATATCATCCTCATCCATTTTATAACTGAAAACAAATTTTCCGTCCGCTTTGATTTCCCCATAAACGGGAGTTCCCTCTGACGGGACGATTTTCTCCACAACAGCCTCTGTCTCAAAAGGATGACCAAATACATATTTCCGTATCATAACAAAACCTCCTGACAAACTTTTATTTCTGTGTATCCTGCAGTTTTATAACACTCTGTTGGCATTATATGAAATTTTTCTTGCCTGTTCTTGCATTATCCATTAAAATAATAACACAATATTGAGGAGGTGCACGATGAACGAAAAACAGTCCCTGAAAGAAAATGTCCGTCACGGTACCAGCGGCCAGCCGGTTTCCGTCATACATTTCACCACCGGCGCAGGAACTTTTTATCCTGATCATTTTTTTGTGGAGCGGCACTGGCATTATCCTGTGGAGATCCTGAAGATCACAAAAGGAACCTTTAAAGTAGAAGTCAATCTTGAAACATACACGCTTCATGCAGGAGATATCTGCTTTATCAACAGCGAAGAACTTCACCGTCTGGAAGGACTGGAATCCGTCACGATCCATGACGCTGTTATCTTTCACCCTCATATTCTTGAATTCTCTTATCCTGATGAATTCCAGGAACAGTATGCCGCTCCTTTTCTTTCCCATGCATCCTCCCTTCCCCGGCTTCTTACACCTGAAGATTCTCTTTACAATACAGTCGCAAAACTCTTTGACCGGGCGGTATCTCTGGCGAAGGCGGAAGAAAACGGATGGTATTTTCGGGTAAAACTTCTTATACTGGAAATGTTTTATGAGCTTTGCATACATAAAAAAATGCCTGCTGCAGAAGAACTCCTCAGCGCAGCAGACAAGGAACGGATCAGCCGTTATAAAAAAATCGTATCTTATTTTGAAAAAAATTATATGAATAAAATCACTCTGGAAAAGCTGGCCTCAGAAATACAGGTGAATCCTCAGTATCTCTGTCACTTTTTCAAAGAGATTGCCGGGATATCTCCTATCCAGTATCTCATCCGGTACCGTGTAAACAGAGCCGGAGAAGCCCTCCGGGAAACTACACGGAGTATTCTGGAGATCAGTCTGGACTGCGGATTTGATAATGTCAGCTATTTCATCCGTCAGTTCCGGAAGTTCACCGGTCAGACTCCCCGTCAGTACCGGCAGGCCATGCAGGATACTGTTTCCCGCAGCTAAAGATCCGCGCCCAGGCTCTATCTGTCACTGAAGGATATCCGCCCAGGCGGTCTCTGTTTTCATCCCACTCCGAAATCTGTGATCTCATACAGTACCTCCACCTCCGGATCATCCAGAAGCCAGCGGTACTCATCCATAAACCAGCGTACCAGTTCTTCATCTCTCTTAATAGGAGTGGAGTTATTATTATATACATTAACTGTTCCATGCTTAAAATATTTTTTTAAAATGGAAATATCATTTCGGATCATCTCTTTTGTCTGTCCCTGTATCCCCACCATCAGGCAGATAGAATCAAAGAGCGCCGCAACCTCCTGAGGCGTTTCAAAATCCGCGTGTTTATTGAGAACTTTTTCACGAAAATCATTGTCAAAAGTTTCCACACCGATTTTATAAGTAACAGGGATACCAAAGTAATCCCGCATCTCTTGAAGGCGTTTCCGGTAAATCCAGTGACTCTCAAAAATCAGTCTTTCTATTCCTTTATCTTTCACCACATTCCGGATGTCCGCCAGGGTTTCCTTTGGCAGTTCAAAACAGCTTCCGGAATTGATCGCCTCAAGAACCTGAAATTCACCTGTTACATTTGAGAGTACTTCTCTGTTCTGGCGTACCATTTCCGCCTCGTTTTTTCCATTGTCCGCAATATAATCGCAGAAGGTACATTTTCCCCAGGCACAGGGAAACGCCCTCAGAAGAACAATCTCTCTTTTATTTTTATTGATGATTCTGCTGTACCGTTCCATTATTGTGTATCCTTCCTGAAAGTTTTCCCCGCAGTTCTCCGCCCAGCGCCCCGGCACAAACACATACAGCAAAGACAGAAATACATCTGTCCAGGTAATCTGTAAGAAACTGCACCGCAAAAACGCTGCCTGTCAGTCCCAGAGGCGTTTTCGCCAGCAACTGTACTAAAATAGAAGAACCTGAGGATGTGACTCCTCCAAACAGAAACGCGTTGATCAAAGCGCTCACAACTGTTCCGGGAATAGTGATCCCCAAAGCTGCCGGCAGGATATTTGCTTTTTTTACCGCCCTCTTCCGGAAGATCAGACCGCCGGCCAGGCCGGTGATCATCCCCACCGGCGCAAAGTAAAGGGAATAGATATCCACCGTTATTCCCATAAGAGCGCCGCTTAAAAAGCCCGATATCACGCCGAACCACGGGCCCAGAAGAGCGCCTGCCAGAATCGTTCCGATACTGTCCAGATATACAGGAAGCTTCAAAAACAGCGCTATCTGCCCTCCGGCAATATTTATCCCCACTGCCAGAGCGGTCAGACAGATCTGATAAACATTTATGTTTCTTTTTTCTGTCCTCATCTTATCCTCCATAGGGAAGCTGTTTTCCCTTGTTTAAAGCCGTTTTCCCGCTGTCAGTCCCTATTCCTCTCCATACCAGAGATTTTCCGGCAAGGCCAGATCCTCTTCCCGCCATCTGCTTCCGTCCTTCTTTTTCATTACTCTGGCAAGGAAAAAGCGCATAAACTTTCCGGCGTCTGTTTTTACAAGAATATGGCTGTTCGGTCTTTTTTTCCAGAAATCCATAGAGTCCACTACTGTCTGTCCACGGCAGATTCCTTCTGTCTCCACTTCTGTATAGCTGTCGAATCCGCTGCACATCGAACGGTCAATATAGTAAGCTACTGCCAGAGGATCATTAATGACACAGCCGATGATCTTCTCATATTCCCAGTGAAAATCCATATAAAAGTTTGTGATCTTTCTGATGAATTCTCCTGTCTCCTGATCCATCCTGCATATATATTCCACAATATTGGGAGTCAGCACGATTTTCCTTGTAACGTCAAGTCCGATCATTTCTATTTTCTTTCCCGCTTCTGCAAAAAGTTTATAACAGCAGGCTGCAGCGTCCGGATCGCACCAGTAATTATATTCTGCCACCGGAGAACAATTTCCATGGCTTCGGAAATTTCCGCCCATGGAAACCAGTTCGTCCACCTGGCGGATCAGCTCCGGTCTCTTGGAAAACAGCCTGGCAAGATTTGTCATAGGGCCCAGAGCGATTATGGAAATCCGTTCCCGTTCCAGGAGTTCTTCCAAGTACTCCACTGCGCTCTTTTCCGGGAAATCTCCAGATGCCTCCGGCAGGAAACTTTCCCCCAGTCCGTCACTTCCGTGTGTATCCATAGCATCCGTATAATCGTATCTGAGAGGAACTGCTTCTCCGATATAAACAGGAATATCCAGCCGCCCCATCCGGCTCAGGATTTTTCTGGCGTTTCTCCCTCCCATATCTGCCGGAACATTGCCGGACACAGTAGTAATTCCGGCAATCTCCAGTTCCGGCGAAGACAGTGCCAGCATCAGCGCCAGGGAATCGTCTATTCCCGGATCGCAGTCGATCACAATTCTGCTCATAAAAAAACCTCCTAATCCTTCTGCCTTTTCCGCAGAAAATCCTCCGCAGAAAAAGGCATCATCGATCAGAAGATACCTGTACAGCCTAGTTTTTTATACTGGGAGGATCACGAACCAGTTTCGCGGCAGCCTTTTTTGAAGACCGCCGCTGTCACTTTTCAATTTTTTATATTGATCAAAGTCGAGTATAACAGATTTTAAGGGCCGCCGCAACCGGAAATTCATTTCTTTTCCCGGGTATCACCAGCATCTGCGTCTAAACCAAACGCACTAGAGAATCTTTAAAAGAAACGACCGGATGATCTCATATACAGAATACTGCGGATAGGTAATTCCGGCAATCTCCATTGCTTTTATCTGTTTTTCCGTGTGAGAGGTATACGGATATACCCCAAACAGGAAGGGAAACAGCGCATAAAGAAAAGCCTGCCTGTCCTCCTCCGACATGGAAGGAAAAAACTTATTCAGACAGCTCTCCAGCGTCTGAAGGGCTTCCCTGTATACTTTTTTAAACGCCACAAGATTTTCTATACGGCTGTTGCCTTCCATATCATATATATTCATGGACATCAGCTTCAGCATACATACTCTTTTTTCCAGAGTATGCGCAATTTCTTCCGCAAATCTCTCCGTTGAAAGAGAATCATGGTTTTTTAAAATATTTTTCAGATCATCGATCCAGGCTTTATGCTCCCGCTGGAGCAGCGCCAGAAAGATTTCTTCCTTTGTCTGAAAATAATTATAAATAGAAGTACGGGTAAAAGAAGTTTTCGCTCCTATATCCCGGATCGTAATATCCTTGAATCCCACTGTCTCGTAAAGAGACGCGCAGGCATCCACAATTTCTTCTTTTCTTGCATTTGTAAGTTCTTCTGAACCTCTTGGCATAATTTATCCCTCTTTCCCGTCATCCCAGAAGCTTTCTCACCATCTCCGCGTCAAATACCACATTTGGCACATGGCTGACCTCGATCTGGTAAAGCGCGTTGGCCGCAATGTGCTCCGCCGCCTGCTCCAGATCACGGATTCCGGTAGTATCCGCATATTTTTCTATCACCGCGTCCAGAGCCTCCTGACTGACAATACATTCGCTTTCCTTCAGGCTCATTCTTTTCAGAACCTTTGGGAGAGAATATTTCGAGAAGATCACCTTTTTTTCTTCCGGAGTATAATCCGGAATATCCACTACCGCAAAACGCGACATCAGAGGCGCGCTGATCTGGCTCTTATCATTTGCCGTAGCTATGGGATACACGCCGACTGTAGGAACCATACATTCCATATAATTATCTGTAAAGCCCAGATTGTCCAGAAGAGTCAGAAGAACGTCCGCCGGATTTCCGTTTCCTTTTCCCGCCGACGCCTTGTCCAGCTCATTGATGATAAAAACAAGATTCGATTCTCCGGCCATGGAAAAGGCTTCCATGATAATTCCCGGCTTTGCGTTTGCATAAACCCGTGAACTTCCGGTAAGCTGTTCCGGATCGTTGATAGAACTCATATCCAGTGTCGTCCACGGAAGACGGAGGATACGGGCAACCGCATAAGCAATCTGGGATTTTCCCGTTCCGGCCGGCCCTACCAGAAGAAGTCCGTAAGCGGGAAGCGTATGGGTCCTGTTGATCTGGATGATCGTCTCAATGATCCTCTGTTTTACACGCTCCATTCCGTAAAGTTCCTCGTCAAGTATCCTTCTTGCTTCTTCCGGATCAATGGATTCAAAATAATTGTTTTTCCATTGAATATTCATCATAATGGACAGAGCTCTCTGCGCATGGCGGCGTTCTTCCTGGGACACCTCATGGGAACGGGCAACCGCCAGATTTCTTCTTGCCCAGAGCCGGATATTATCAGGCAGGGTTCTTCCTGCGCAGGTCATAAAATCCGTAATACTCTGGATGCTGGTGAGCTTCATTTCGTCTCCTGCCTCGTCCTCGTCTTCCTCCTCCACGGCTTCTTCGGGAGCGCTGCTGGAAAGCAGCCTGCCGATCATAAACTGGAGAAAGCCGTCTTCAGCAGAAAGCTTTGTTCCCCCGCCGAAAGCAGTTTCACGGATTTTATACACAGCATAGCCCTCTTCCTGATTCTCTCCGGAAAGACGGACGCTGATCCTGTTTTCTCCCAGCCAGCGGATCAGGCTGACAAAACGGGCGTCAATTTTCAGGATATCTGCACTTACTGTTCCCTGCTGTTCCTCCTTAAACTCAAAGGAAGTTCTATGTACAGGATTGGTAAACACGCCGCAGGAATGATGCTTCCACCGGCATTTTTTGTTGTCCAGATAAAGGATCGGCTTCTCCGGAGAAGTCTCCCCTTCATTGGAACGGAAAGTAGTATAGGTACATTCCGGAGTTTTATTTTTCTCCGGGGTATTGTTAAAATCAAAGACTGGCATAATATAAACTCCTTTACTGCCTTAATTTATCACAAATCAGTTCTTCCAACAGCCTGTTGTCTGATTTCTAATTGTTTTTCAGTTTTTTCTTTCCATATCCCAGAACAATCCCCGCCAGGATCCCGGCAGCTGTAGGAAGCAGCCAGCCAAATCCTGCTCCATATCCGGGGATCTTCTGTAACAGGAAGGAAATTCCGGGAATCGAAACTCCATTTTGATCCAATACCATCATTACGCTGCTGACGCCGCAGAAAACAGCGGACCACAGGTACACGCCCGGAAATCTTCCAAGCCAGCGGTGCGTACATGACAGAAAGATCAAAAGAATCGCCATAGGATAGATCGCGTTCAGTACAGGCACAGAAAATTTCAGGATCATATCCAGCCCTACATTGGCAATCACCATGGAAACAAATGCGAAAATCAGCACCCAGTTTCTGTAGCTTATCTTCGGAAATACATCCGCGAAATATTTTCCGCAGCAGCTAAACAATCCCACGCAAGTATTAAAGCAGGCGATCACAAAAATCGCCGCCAGGATCACCGTACCTGTCTTTCCAAACAGAAAATCCGCCATGCTGACCAGAACTTCCGTCCCGTTGCTGCTTCCGGCGAATACTTGCCCGGAAAGCATTCCCACAAAAGTCAGCATTGAATATACTGCAAGAAGAAGGATACCTGCGATCCATCCGGCGGAGATCGTTTCTCTCATGACCGCCTTTTTCTGCCGGATTCCCCTCTCCTGTATATTCAAAGCCACGATCATCCCAAAATTTAAGGCGGCCAGCGTATCCATTGTCTGATAACCGTCAAGGAACCCCTGGACAGAGGCGCCCGCCCTGTATAACTGTCCCGGACGGGCAGGGTCTCCCGCCGGATCCAGCACTGAAGCGGCAAAAAGAACTACGATCAGGATCAGAAGCACCGGAGTGAGCTTCTTTCCCAGATATTCGGTAAGCCGCTCAGGATGCATAGCAACTGCGGAAGCCGCCGCGAAAAAAATCACAGAGTAGAGAAACTGAATTGGCCCCGCCGGTATATCGGCAGGCAGAAAAGGGATCACCGCCATGGAAAATGAAGTGCTGGCAGTTCTCGGGATTGCCAGACACGGTCCGATCGCCAGATATAAGATCAAAATATAGACAAAGGCAAAACCAGGATGTACCCTTGAAGCAAGCTGATCCAGCCCTCCGGCAAGAGTCACCGCTACAACTCCCAGAACCGGCAGTCCTACTGCGCTTATGGCAAATCCAACAAAAGCGGGAAGCGTACTGGTGCCCGCCTGGGCACCCAGATACGGAGGAAATATCAGATTTCCCGCCCCGAAAAACATGGAAAATAATGTAATGCCGATCAGGATTTTATTTTTTAAATTAAATTTTTCCATCAGCTTTTCTCCAGAAATGTTTTCGTCTGCTCCATAATCTTACGCAGATTTTTTATATCTGTAAGGACATCTCCTGTCTCAAGGGAATGATCGGCTTTCTGTATGGTGTAAAGAGGAAGTTCTCTCTCCCGGCATCCCTTTGTGATGTCCGCCGTATCCGCCCAGGGATCGGCTGTGCCGTGGAAAACGATCCCTCGCTGTTCTCCGCAGGATTTCATAAACTGAAAAGACGCTGTCACAGGAGTATAGTAAATATGCTCCGCCTGAATATGATGATCAGCCGCATAGGAAGCAGCCACGGCCGTTCCTACGCTTTTGGATATGAATACAATCCTTTCGTACTGCCTGAACTCTATATCCTCAAGCAATTTCTCCGCCTGTCTCCTGGCGCTTAAAAAAGCTTCCTCCATCTTTTTCGCGGAACCTTTTATATTTTTCTCAAAATTCCCATAAGGGGCTTCCGCGATATCATAACCAAGCTCTCTGGCAGTTTTCTTTCCATAATATAACAAAGGCTTATCCGTATGATAACCTACCCCCGGGAATATTACCGCTAATTTCATTTTCTGTTCTCCCCGCATTTATTTAAATACTGAATTTATCATAGCACAGAGCCGGAGAAATAGCTATCTTGAATTAAAATTTCCCTATATGTTTTATACCAGGCGGCAAAAATAATCTTTATCTCCGGCAAAGGCCGCCAGGCTTTCGATCCCGCACTTCACCATACTGTCTACAGCCTGCCGGGTGTAAAAGGCCATGTGCTGCGTCATGATCACATTGGGGAACTGACGGAGATATGCCATTTCTCTGTTTTTAATAATGTCCGTTTTTCTGTCATGGTGATAGATTCCATTTTCATTCTCAAAAACATCCAGAGCCACCGCTCCTATTTTTTCATCCTCCACTCCGCGGATCACAGACTCAATATCCATCAGTTCTCCTCTCGCACAGTTTACCAGTATCACATTTTTCTTCATCTTTTCAATAGCATCACTGTTTATCATATGGTAGGTACTGTCCATCAGGGGCGTATGCAGAGAAATAATATCACATTCCCGGTAAATTGTATCCAGATCCTGATAAGACGCATATTTTTTTACCTCTTCTTTTTCATAAATATCATGAGCAAAGATCCGGCATCCGAAACCTGACAGATTGCGGATCACGGTTTCTCCGATCTTCCCTGTTCCAATGATCCCCACCGTCATCTGGCACAATTCTCCTCCTACAAGACCGTCCAGGGAATAATCGTTGACATTGATTCTGTAAAGGGCCGGCTTATATTTTCTCAGACTCATCAGCATCATCATTACCGTATATTCCGCCACACCGTGAGGTGAATAGGAAGCATTGCTCACACGTATCCCGTATCTTTTTGCCGCCTCTAAGTCTACATGATTATAGCCCACTGATCTGGTGGAATAGCCTTTTACTCCCATCTCATGAAGTTTCCGGCAGATCGTCTCATTGATCACGCTCTGTCCAAGAGTTGTCACTCCTGACGCTCCTTCCGCCAGATCCAGAGTCTCTTCTGTAAGCAGAAGCTCCGTCATCACCAGTTCTTCTACTCCGCATTTTTCCGCATATCTTCTCATTTTATTCTCTTCGTCTTTCCTCACTTCATAAGCTGTCAGTTTCATTTTCTTTCCTCCTCTTTTTCACTTTATTGCGCAAAAGAAGGAGCCGCATTTCTGCTGCTCCTTCTGATTATTGCCAGATATTCTTTTTTTGATCACTCTCTGCTGTAAAAAGTTTTCTTCCGCGGCCGTTTTTCCCCGGCCTGCATAGAGTTTTCATCACTGTATCCTCTGGTGTCCTGCAATTTTTAGTAAATTAGTGCTATGCAGACATTATACGGGAAACGGGGATGAGATGCAAGATTTATATCAATAGAAATCTCGCTTGACTCCTACTGTCTTCTGAAGGCTTTACTTATCCAGCTTCAGACCTGCCAGCGCCTGAGCGAATGCATTGTTCACCGGCTCCTTCGCTTCCTTCTGCTGCTGTTTCATATATTTCTGAACATCCCGTTTTGTCACGCCGGCACCCTCTCTTTCCCTTCTTGCCTGGAAAGCGGAAAATCTTTCCTTATAACCGCAGACGCACACAAATGTCTCTTCTTTTCCTTTTACCAGAAGCTCCATCCTTTTATGACATTTCGGACAGCGGGCGTTTGTCGTCCTTGCAATGGTTTCCCGGTATCCGCATTCTCTGTCCTGGCAGACAAGCATCCTGCTGTTTTTGCCGTTTACCGCCAGAAGGCGTTTGCCGCAGTTCGGACAGATCTTATTGATGATATTATCATGGCGGAAAGTTCCTTCTCCTGTTTTGATCTCGTCTACGATCTCACAGGTATATTTCCTTATTCCCTTCAGGAACTCATCCTGGCGCAGCCTGCCTTTGGATATGTCCGAAAGCTTTTTCTCCCAGTCTGCCGTAAGATCAGGTTTTTTCAGATCCTCCGGCACAAGCTCCAGAAGCTGTTTTGCTTTGGAGGTCAGATGGATTTCATTTCCCTTTTTCTCCATAAGAAAAGTATGAAAAAGCTTTTCAATGATATCCGCTCTGGTGGCAACTGTGCCAAGGCCGCCTGTTTCTCCCAGTGTTTTGGCTGCCTGCTGGTTTTTCACCGCCAGATATTTTACCGGATTTTCCATGGCGGCCAGAAGAGTAGCTT
>DWVA01000116.1 GCA_019120475.1 Candidatus Blautia intestinipullorum
CGACAGCTTTGAAAAAGTGATCACCCCTACATTTAAAAAAATGAACGATTCTCTGGATGTGCTCGTTTCCTCTGTGACACGGTGCCAGGAGGATGCGGTGAAAGAAATTCTGGATGCTTTTCTGAAAGAAATGAACAACTCTTTTCAGACGCAGTTTTCTGATTTCGGCAAAGCGCTGGAGCGGCTGAAGGATGCGCAGACAGACAACACGAATTATACGACAAATCTGTATCAGGCAATGAGCCGGCAGCTCAGCGACTCCTATGTGCAGCATGAAGCCGCTATGAAAAAAATACTGGAAGAATCCGGAAAAAGCCAGAAGCAGTATCTGGATACAGCCAACAGACTGGTGCAGGACAACCAGATCATCCAGAAACAGCAGCAGGCGGATTATCATCATCTTGCGGACTACCTGAAAGAAGCGGAAACATCTTCCGCCAAGTTCTGGGTGGCCTGCAATCAGACGATGCAGAAATACGTGGAAGCGGCGGCTCAGGGAATGGACCGTGTATCTGCGGCAGGAAAGGCTGGCAGCGACCTGATGGAATCCAATCGGCGTGTAGTAGAGGAATTTGATGCCAGACTGCAGGAATTTGCGGAGTATCAGAAGAGATCCTACCGGACCATGGAACAGGTGCGCAGACTTTTGTCAGATATTACGGCGGCGAAGGAGAAAGGAGAAATTCGTCTTTCCGCAGGAAGAAACGCCCAGAATGAGACAATGGAAAAGCTTCAGGAGATCCTGACAGCCCAGAGCAAGCAGCAGCAGGAGATCCTGGAAGAAATGTCAAAAAATATCAGAGAGATGGCGAAAGCTTCCGGAAAAGGAAAGTTCGGCTTATTCAGATAAAAGGAGAAATACATGCGCAGAAGAAAAAAATCAGAAGACCGTGGCTTCAATGTCTGGCGGTCTTATTCCGACATGATGGCAGGCGTTCTGCTCCTGTTTGTACTGATCATGTGCGTAACCCTGTTTCAGGCGCAGAAAAGCTATAATGAAAGTGTTCAGGAGAGGGATGAAAAGCTTGCCATGCAGGAGGAATACACCCTTGAGATTCTGGCAAAGCAGAATGAACTGGACGAGCAGCAGGGAAAACTTCAGGATCAGGATCAGCAGCTGAAAACCCAGGATGAAAAGCTGGAGGAACAGGAACAGCTTCTCTCCCAGCTTGCGGCCAAGCTTCAGGACCAGGAAGATACGCTGAACGCCCAGCAGGCGGATCTGGATGAAAAGACAGCTCTTCTGGCGGATCAGCAGGCCCAGATCGATCAGATCATCGGCGTAAAGGCGGATGTTATTGAAGCACTGAAGTCGGAATTCGCGAAGAATAATGTAAATGTAGATATCGACGCCAATACAGGAGCACTTACCCTGGACGCGAACGTAATGTTTGATTACGACCAGTCGGAACTTACAGATGAAGGAAAGGCGGTTTTGGAGCAGATCCTTCCTATTTACTGCCAGGTGCTCCTCCAGGATGACTATAAGCAGTATCTGGCGGAGATCATCATCGACGGCTACACCGACACAGACGGCGATTACAGTTATAATCTTTATCTGTCTCAGATGCGTTCTCTGGCGGTAGCACAGTATCTTCTTGATATCCAGGGAAATTTCCTCAGCGGAGAACAGAGCCAGGAGCTTCAGGATTACCTTACGGTGAACGGCCATTCTATGGCGAATCCTATTCTGGACGCTCAGGGAAATGTGGATAAGGACGCTTCCAGGCGTGTGGAAGTTAAATTCCGGCTTAAAGACGATGAAATGATCCAGGAGCTGAACGAAATCATGAGTAGCGACCAGGAGGACTCCGCAGAGGCGGGCGGCGCTGAAAGCTCTCAGACAGAAGCTTCCGCTTCTCCGACGGCGGAAAAGGATACGGCAGAGGCTGCGGGAGAAGCTGCGGCTGAAAGCGGCCAGAGTACGCAGCAATAGTCTGTCCCGCTACCTGCGAGAAAAAGAAAGGCGCGCCGGACGGGCTGCGGACATATATTAGAAATAACATGGATGATGTACGGCAAATCGTGGGATACTAGTATGGCGGTACGGCGATTTGTCTAAATACAGGGAAAGGATTTACTGATGAATTTATTTCTTGGTATCATGATTCCGTTTATTGGAACTACACTGGGCTCCGCCTGTGTGTTTTTTATGAAAAAAGAACTCAGCCCTCTTGTACAGAAGGTGTTTCTGGGCTTTGCCTCCGGCGTGATGGTGGCGGCCTCTGTATGGTCGCTTCTCATCCCGGCTATGGATATGAGCGAGCCCATGGGGAAATTTGCCTTTATTCCAGCGGCGGCAGGCTTCCTTGGAGGAATCGCCTTCCTGCTGGCGATGGACAGGGCGGTTCCTCATCTGCACCTGGGCAGCGAAGAGTCAGAGGGACCGAAGGTGGCTTTAAAAAAAACAACTATGCTTGTCCTTGCCGTTACCCTTCATAATATTCCGGAGGGGCTTTCGGCAGGAGCTGTGCTGGCAGGAGCAGCCGCAGGGAACGCTTCTGTGACTATGGCAGGCGCCCTTACGCTGTCTCTGGGGATTGCTATCCAGAATTTCCCGGAGGGAGCGATCATTTCCATGCCTCTGCGCGGAGCAGGCGTATCAAGAAGAAAATCTTTTGTTTACGGAGCTTTGTCGGGGGTGGTGGAGCCTCTGGCGGCGGCGCTTACTCTTCTTTTAGCCTCCTGGATCTCTCCGGTTCTGCCTTATCTTCTGGCTTTTGCCGCAGGAGCCATGATCTATGTGGTGGTGGAAGAACTGATCCCCGAGGCAAGCGAGGGAGAGCACAGCAATACGGGCACCATTGCGTTTGCTGTAGGCTTCGTTCTGATGATGATACTGGATGTGGCGCTTGGATGATATGTCCCGGACGGGCGGCGGATTTAGATTTGTAAAATCCCAAAAAACTTCTTGCAATGGGGGATTTTCTATAGTATAATCAATCTGTTGCAAAAAAGATGGTCCTCTGTTACAGATTTTATGTATTAAGAACATCCAGAAGAATAGGAGAGAAAAAAATGAACGACATTATCAGAAACATTGAAGCTGCTCAGTTAAAAGCAGAAGTACCGGAATTCCGTGTAGGAGACACAGTAAGAGTACATGCGCTGATCAAAGAGGGAAACCGTGAGAGAGTTCAGGTTTTCGAGGGAACTGTTCTGAAGAGACAGGGCGGCAGCACCAGAGAAACCTTCACTGTAAGAAAGACTTCCAACGGCATCGGCGTTGAAAAAACATGGCCGCTGCATTCTCCTCATGTAGTAAAGGTAGAAGTTGTACGTCGCGGTAAAGTTCGCCGTGCGAAGCTGAACTACTTAAGAGACCGTGTAGGAAAGGCTGCAAAGGTAAAAGAGCGCGTAAGATAATGAAAATTTCAAAGGTTTCAGAAGCAGGGACAATAACGGCAGCTATTGTCCCTGTTTGTATATCGGGCGAACGGAAAAGGCGGGATGCGTCAGAGAGGCTGATGTGCGGCGGTAAAAGGGCCTTTTCGTAAAGAGAGGATAAGATATGGATATCAAAAAGCTGAAAAATTGGAAAGAGCATCCGAAATTTCTGGAACTGAAATCACGTCTGGAAAACGAGAAAG
>DWVA01000117.1 GCA_019120475.1 Candidatus Blautia intestinipullorum
GCACTCTCCCGTCACTGTCCGGAAGGTATATATCGGCATATCTTTCTTAATGATAAACACTGCGCCAGATAATGTCAATGCCTTTATCTCTTTCGTTTTTTTAAGCCAGGATTTTCAGAGGCTGCCTCCGAAAGAAACATTAGTCTTCTGTCAGACGGCAGCCTATATTTCTGTCATTTAAAAGATCCTCCAGGGTGATTTTGTCAAAATACTCATTAATAAGGCTGTAAAGACCCTCCCACATCTTTTTTGTCCTGCAGAAAGAGGCCCGGCTGCAGGGCGGCGCGCCCTCTTCCAGACAGGCGGCGGGGGCCAGAGAGCCCTCTGCGGCTCTTAAAATACTGCCTACCGTATACTCTCCCGGCGTTTTCGCCAGACGATAACCGCCGCCTTTTCCTCTAAGAGAAATGACAAAATGATTCCTGCTCAGGACAGATACGATAGATTCCAGATATTTTTCTGATATTTCCTGCCGTCCGGCCACATCCATCAGCGGAATATACGCCCCGCTGTCATGCTCCGCCAGATCCAGCATCACCCGCACCGCATAGCGGCCTCTTGTAGATATTTTCATAAGTCGTTCAATTCCTCCGCTTACATAGCAGTCCAGATCGCGGCAAAACAGGCGGCGCGCCTACTTGTATGTTTCAAGGAAATGATGCTTTACGCCGTCTTTTTTATATGCGATGACTGTATTCAGGTTTACATTTTCCACGCTTTTAAAAATATTAAACTCTACCACCGGGTCTCTGGCGGCAAGCTGGCGGATCAGCTCTTTAACCTCCGCGCGCTTGGAGCCTTTGTCCTCTTCCTGGGCGGAAGCCACCCGCTCTGTAAACCGGCAGGCGCAGCGGATAAAACGAAGCTGATTATATTCCGCCCAATGAATGATATCTGCTTCACGGATCAGATACATAGGCCGGATCAGTTCCATTCCCTCAAAATTTGTGCTGTGAAGTTTTGGCATCATAGTCTGGATCTGCCCGCCGTACAGCATTCCCATAAGGATCGTTTCGATCACGTCGTCGTAGTGGTGTCCCAGGGCAATTTTATTGCACCCCAGCTCTTTCGCCTTGCTGTAAAGATATCCCCGGCGCATTCTCGCGCAGAGATAGCAGGGCGAATTTTCCTCCGATGCCACAATATTAAAGATTTCCGATTCAAAGACAGTAATGGGAATATTCAAAAGTTTTGCATTATCCAGGATCAGACGGTAGTTGAGATCATTGTATCCTGGATTCATCACTAGAAAGACCACTTCAAAATTTTTCTTTCCGTGGCGGGCCAGTTCCTGAAAAAGCTTTGCCATCAGCATGGAATCTTTGCCGCCGGAAATGCAGACGGCGATTTTATCGCCGTCCTGCACAAGTTCATATTCATTAAGAGCCTTTGTAAAACGTCTCCAAACCGGTTTCCGGAATTTTTTGATAATGCTTCTCTCAATTTCCCGGACACGTTTTTCTTCTTCCGTCTGCGTAAGATCTTCTTTGATATTTTCTATATTATTCTGGTTCATATACTGTTTTTCCAATCCTTATAAAACTTCAATCTGTAAACAATGGAGTGGAATAATATCTGTCCCCGGAATCCGGAAGGAGCACTACGATATTTTTCCCCTGGTTTTCCGGCTGTTTTGCTATTTCAAGAGCTGCATGAAGGGCAGCCCCGGAAGAGATTCCCACAAGTACGCCCTCCTTTTTTGCCAGAAGTTTCGCGGCGGAAAATGCCTGCTCGCTCCCCACCTTCACCACCTTGTCATAAATGGCTGTGTTCAGCACCTCCGGCACAAATCCGGCTCCGATCCCCTGAATTTTGTGGGGTCCTGCCTTACCTCCGGAAAGTACCGGGGAATCCTCCGGCTCCACCGCCACTACTTTCACATCAGGATTTTGAGATTTCAGATACTCGCCAACGCCGGTAACCGTTCCGCCGGTTCCTACGCCTGCCACAAATATATCCACTTTTCCCTCTGTATCTCTCCAGATTTCCGGGCCTGTTGTCTCTCTGTGCGCTTTAGGGTTCGCCGGATTTACAAACTGCCCTGCAATAATGCTTCCCGGAATCTCTTTGGAGAGTTCCTCTGCTTTTTCAATGGCTCCGGCCATTCCCCGGGCTCCTTCCGTCAGCACGATCTCCGCTCCATATGCCTTCAGAATGTTTCTTCTCTCCACACTCATGGTTTCCGGCATAGTCAATATCAAACGGTATCCCCGGACAGCCGCCAGGGAAGCAAGTCCAATACCTGTATTTCCGGATGTCGGCTCTATGATCACAGCCCCTTCTTTCAGAAGCCCCTTTTCCTCTGCATCCTCAATAATATATTTCGCGGCTCTGTCTTTCACGCTTCCTGCAGGATTCAGGTATTCCAGCTTGGCGAGAACTCTGGCCTTCAGTTCCAGTTCTTTTTCTATCTGCATGATTTCCATCAACGGAGTATTTCCGATCAATTCTGCAATTCCTTTGGCAATCTTTGTCATTATCTGTATCCGCCTTTCTCTTTATTTTCCTATAAACCTACTTGTTTGATATGTTTATATTATATCCTGTTTAAAGGTATGTCAATAGTTTTTTTAAAAGACTTATAATAGTTTTTTCACATTTTTCTTATTCCATGAAAATGAAGTTTATAGTATAATAGACAGGAATACTGTAACGGAGGATTTTCCAATGAACCAGACAACAAAAAAAGCAATTCTTGCTGTCAGTTTTGGCACCAGCTATGAGACGGCCAGAAAAGCAACTATCGAAAAAATTGAGAAAGAAATTGCCGAGGCTTTCCCGGATTACCGTGTTTACCGCGCCTGGACAAGCAAGATGATCCTAGCGATCCTGAAAAAGCGGGACAATCTTTACATTCCCAATGTAGTTGAGGCTATGGAACAGATGAAAGCGGACGGGATCACGGATGTGGTCGTTCAGCCCACTCACATCCTGGACGGCATCGAAAATAATATTATGAAAGAGGAGGCGCTTTCTTTTCAGGACAGCTTCCATTCTATCACCTTTGGAACGCCCCTGATCTCCAGCCAGGAGGATGCGCATGCGGTGATCGGCGCTGTTGCAGAGGAATTTAAAGAGCATCTTGACGATACTGCTCTTGTTCTTATGGGACACGGCACCACCCACCAGGTAAATTCCATATACGCCCGGATCGACACTATGTTTAAGGAGCAGGGACATTCCAATATTTTTCTCGGCACTGTTGAGGCGGAACCCACCATTCATGATCTGGTACGGGAAGTCTGTTCCTATTCTCCAAAAAAAGTAGTTCTTGCGCCCTTTATGATCGTTGCCGGAGATCACGCGCATAACGATATGGCCGGAGACGAGCCTGATTCCTGGGCTTATCAGTTCCGCCAGCAGAATTATGAAGTGCAGCCTGTCCTGAAAGGTCTTGGCGAATATCCCGGCATCCGGTCTCTTTTCATTGATCATGTAAAACAGGCGATCAGCAGCCAGTCGTGAGATTATACATGTTTTTAAAGGAGCTGTCTTTATGAAAAAAGAGAACCGGCGGATGGCACAGGAACGGCGTGCCGAAGAAAGAAAACGCCTTGAAATAAAAAAGAAACGAAATAAATTTTTAAAGATCGCGGTTCCCATTGTCCTGATCCTTTTTTTGATCATTGTCCTGATCGTAGACGGTATCCGAAGTTCTGGCAGCGGCGCCGGAGGAAAGGAATCCGATGGTTCTGTTTCCGAAGCCGCCGTGACCCCTACTCCTGCAAAGAGCGTATCTCTTCAGACAGACGCTTCTCTTACTGTAGAGGACGGAGACACTGTCAATATTGATTATGTTGGAAAAATAGACGGGATAGCCTTCGAAGGCGGAAGCACCGATGGACTGGGAACAGATCTTGTCATTGGATCAGGAAGCTACATTGACGATTTTGAGGATCAGTTGATCGGTTCCCATCCCGGCGATGAAGTGGAAGTTACGGTTACTTTCCCTGAAGATTATCAGAAAGCTGATTTCAGGGGAAAAGAGGCTGTATTTGATGTAACGGTCAATGGAATTTACCGATAAAAATGTAAAAGAGAGGTTTGAACGCCTCTCTTTTTTCGTCTATCTTTGTTTATCTCTATGCCTGTTCCAGAGCACATCTGCCAGATAGAGCAGTACAGTCAGAACGATGATAAGAAGTTCCAATTCCCAGGAAAATAAGATCGGTTCCCCACTAAGGAGACATCCCACCGCATAGACCACTGTACAAATCAGATAATATATCGCGATTCTGATAATTCCAGACACTACTTTCTTTCCCATATGTACCCCTCCTTCTCAAACTCCGCAGATTTTTCATGTTTTTATTCTACCATACCCAATGTCAGTCTACAAGGAGCAACACGCTCTAAGCTATGTATTTTACTGCTTTACTTTCCTGCTCAGAACCATTCCCACGATCAAAAGCAGCGGGAAGATAATAGCTGCCAGAATACCGGCTTTCAGATTGTTTCCAAAATAGGTTGACACAAATCCTGCCAGTGTCGGTCCTGCAGAGCATCCCAGATCTCCCGCCAGCGCGAAGAACGCGAACATTGCGGTTCCTCCCCCTTTTATTGCCGCCGCCGCTTTACTGAAAGTTCCCGGCCAGAGAATGCCCACGGAAAATCCGCATACCGCGCATCCTGCCAGGCTCAGAACCGGAAGAGGCGCAAAGGAAATACAGAGATAGGAAACAACGCAAAGTACAGCGCTTCCGCTCATAAAACCGTCAAGATTGATACGGTCGCCGTATTTCCCATAAAACAGCCTGGAAAGCCCCATCATAAAGGCAAAGGCCATAGGTCCTGCCAGATCCCCTACTGTTTTGCTGACGCCAAGGCCCTGCTCCGCAAAAGTCGACGCCCACTGGCTTACCGCCTGTTCGCTGGCTCCGGCGCATACCATCAAAAGGACCATGACCCAGAAGATTCCTTTTGACAGAAGTTCCTTCACAGACAAACCTCTTTCCCCCTCTTCCTGAAGGGAATAGATCGGCGCGGTGAAAAACAGGACGCAGTTTACCGCCGGGATCAGAGCCCATATCAGCGCAAGGATCTTCCAGTTGGAAATTCCGAAAAGGCTGAAAAAAGCTGTAGACAAAAGCACGACTCCCATATGGCCCCAGCAGTAAAAGGAATGCAGAAGGCTCATGGCTTTTTCCTTATTCGGCGTTGGGCAGGCTTCCATAATAGGACTTACAAGCACCTCCAGAAGTCCTCCTCCTACCGCATAGATCATTACAGCCAGAAGAATCCCGATAAAGGGATCTGAAAATATCTCCGGCAGGATTGTAAGGGAAACCAGTCCTGCGGCGGCGCAGATATGCGCGATCATTATCGCGGCCTTATATCCGATACGGTCTACAAAACCTGCCGAAAGCATGTCTATCACCAATTGGAATATAAAATTCACCGTGATCAGAAGGGTGATCCTGGAAAGCGGGATCTGATAGCTGTCCTGAAACATCACAAACAGCAGAGGGATAAAATTATTTACCACAGCCTGGACAACATACCCGACAAAGCAGGCATACATTGTTCTTTGAAAACTGACTCCTCCATGTTTTCTTTTCATATACTTTCTCCCAAAATAATTTCTTTTTTCCGATTCATCGCCGGATTTATTTTTCATATATCAGCGCAAAACAAAGGGATGTCCGCCGGATATCCCTTTGCCGTATAATTTTTATCTTATTTTCCCAATTTTCTCTGAACCGCCTTAACCACTTCCATGATCGGGATGATGAGAACAGCCAGACCTAAAGCAATGGCATATTCTTCCAGATCAATAGGAGTAAACTTAAATGCCGCGGCGATAAATGGAACCTCGATGACCACAGTCGTCAGGATCAGAGAAACGATCATCGCCCCGTACAGGAATTTATTGTGGCTGTGCAGGGTAAAAATGGAACCTCTGCGGCTTCTCATATTCAGAGAATGGAAAATCTCCACCATGGAAAGAGTCAGAAAAGCCATCGTCGTACCGTCCGGACTGTTTACAAACGCCCATACGCCGGACTCAATACGGTGTCCTACCACATAGGAGATCAATACAAGAACCGTAACGATAAGCCCCTGGAAAAATACGTCAAAGCCCATTCCTCCGGCAAAAATACCTTCTTTGGGATCTCTCGGCTTCCTTTTCATAATATCCGGCTCGATTTTCTCAAGCCCCAGAGCAAGCGCCGGGAAACAGTCTGTGATCAGGTTGATCCAGAGAAGATGTACCGGCTGCAGGATAGTAAATCCGATCATTGTCGCAAAGAAGATTGCCAGAACCTCTGCCAGATTGGAGGCGAGAAGGAACTGGATGGCCTTTCTCATATTTGCATATATCCGGCGTCCCTCTTCCACCGCTGAAACAATCGTGGCAAAATTATCATCCGCCAGAACCATGTCCGCAACATTTTTTGTCACATCTGTTCCAGTGATACCCATTCCAATTCCGATATCCGCGCTTTTAATGGAAGGAGCGTCGTTTACGCCGTCGCCTGTCATGGCAGTGATCATTCCTTTGGCTTTCCATGCCTTTACGATCCGCACTTTGTGCTCAGGCTGTACCCGGGCATATACGGAGAAATCTGTGATCCTGTCCTGAAATTCTTCATCGCTGATCTCATCGAGCTGCGCTCCCGTAATAGCCTGGGACGCGTCGGAAATGATACCCAGTTCCATGCCGATGGCAACCGCCGTGTCCTTATGGTCGCCGGTGATCATGATCGGCCGGATGCCGGCTTCTCTGCACTCTTCAATGGCCGCCTTCACCTCTGGACGGACCGGATCGATCATTCCTGACAGTCCCAGGTAGGTAAGGTCTTTTTCCAGATATTCCGGATCGGTTTTTTCCGGCATATCACTCCACTCCCGGCAGGCGGCGCAGAGTACCCGGAGAGCTTTGTCGGCCATAGCCTTATTGCTTTTCAGAATATCCGTCCTCATGGCATCTGTCATAGGTACTTTCACCCCTCCTGACAGCGCGTATGAGCAGCGTTTCAGCACTTCGTCAGGCGCTCCCTTGGTAAACTGTATAATACCGTTTTCCGCTGTCCTGTGAACGGTGGACATCATTTTACGCATGGAGTCAAACGGAGCCTCTCCCACACGTACATACTCCTTTTCCAGCTCTGTCTTTGGCAGTCCGTTTTTGGCCGCGTCATTGACAAGAGCACACTCTGTAGGCTCGCCTGCAGCCTCTCCGGAATCCTTGTCCAGTTCTGCGTCCGAACAGAGAGCCATAGCTGTCTCCAGCATCTTTTTATCATCCGATACATGCTCTACAACCGTCATTTTGTTCTGGGTCAGAGTTCCTGTTTTGTCCGAACAGATGATCTGAGTGCATCCCAGGGTCTCTACAGCAGTCAGCTTCCGGATGATCGCGTTTCTTTTTGACATGTTCGTAACGCCGATGGAAAGTACGATGGTTACCACGGCAGCCAGTCCTTCCGGTATAGCGGCTACAGCAAGAGAAACCGCCACCATAAAGGTACTGAGGATAGTATCGCCGCTGATCCCGGCTCTCAGAAGACCTACCGCAAAAATCACCGCGCAGATACCGATAACAAGAACTGTAAGGATTTTGCTCAGTTGGTTCAGTTTAAGCTGGAGAGGAGTCGCCTCCTCCTTTGCCTGGGAAAGAGCCTTCGCTATTTTTCCCATTTCCGTGTTCATTCCGGTTCCTGTAACTACGGCCTTTCCGCGCCCATACACAACGGTAGAGCCCATGTAGACCATGTTCTTGCGGTCGCCCAGCGGAATATCCTTCCGGGACTCCAGACTGAGAAGATCCATCATTTTATTTACAGGTACGGATTCACCTGTCAGAGCAGCCTCTTCTATTTTCATGCTGGCGCATTCAATAATACGTCCGTCTGCCGGAACCGCGTCTCCGGCTTCCAGCACTACAATATCTCCCGGAACAAGATCCGTGCTCTTCAAAGTTACCATCTTTCCGTCGCGAAGCACCTTACTGGTAGCCGCCGCGATCTCCTGAAGCGCTTCGATCGCCGCCTCCGCTTTACTCTCCTGAAAAACGCCGAGAACCGCGTTAATGATCACAACGGCCATGATAATGATCACGTCCGCAAAGGATTCCCCTTCATAAAAGGCAGTGATTCCGGAAATCACGGCAGCCACGATCAGAATAATGATCATCGGATCGGAGAGTTCCTTAAGGAAGCGTTTTACAATAGAATCTTTCTTTCCTTTTTCAAGCTCGTTTTTTCCATATTTGGAAAGTCTCAGGCCCGCTTCGTCCGAGGCAAGTCCCTCCGGCGAACTCTTCTGTTCCGCCAGAACTTCCTCGCAGCTTGACAAGTATTCCTTCATGTCCTTCATCCTTTCTTTTTTCTACATCGCAAAAATATCAGAACCGGCATCCTCTCAGGTAATATTCCCCAAAAAAGAAAGTTCTATTTCCCAACCTGAGAAAAAAAGAGACTTGTCCACCGAATACAATTCCGTGAATAAGTCTCGTTATTTCAAACAAAACCAGACCTGCCGGTCATGATGTTGATTTTGTTACATCGCAGGATGTCAACTACTCCCTTATATTCATATTTTTGCTGTGGTTATTATTTTACCTTATTCTGGCAAAAATGCAAGTATTTTTTACCGGATTGCAATTAAAATATAATTCAAGTATAATAAAAGAAATTTGTCTGATACAGGAGGAAAAATAGATGAATGGAATTTTGTACGGGATCGGAGTCGGTCCGGGAGATCCGGAGCTGATGACTTTAAAGGCAGTCCGCCTGATCCGTGAAAACGAAATAATCGCCGTACCCGGCGCAGACCCGAAGGAAACGGTAGCCTACCAGATCGCAGTGCAGGCCGTACCCGAACTGGCGGAAAAGACTCTTCTGCCTGTATATATGCCAATGACCCACGACCGGGAAGAGATGAAACGCAATCACGAAAAAGGCGCACAGCTTCTGGAAGAATATTTAAGCCAGGGCAAAAACGTGGTTTTCCTTACCCTGGGAGATCCCTGCGTATACTCTACTTATACCTATCTTCAGAAGCTTGTCATAAATGACGGATACCAGACAGAGCTTGTCAGCGGAATCACTTCCTTCTGCGCTGCAGCGGCCAGACTGAACCTGCCGCTTTCCGAGTGGAATGAACAGCTTCACATTCTTCCTGCCGCGCACCATCCCGATGTCGCTCTCAACGATACCGGAAATTACGTCCTGATGAAATCCGGAAGAAAAATGAGCCAGGTAAAGGATCTCCTGAGAGACAGCGGCCGCGACGTCTATATGGTAGAGAACTGCGGAATGGAAAACGAACATGTCTACCACGGAGTGGAGGAAATCCCGGACAGCGCGGGATATTACTCTCTGATCATCGCCAAGGAGCAAAAAGATTCCTGAAGCCTAAAATCTAATACAGTTCATGGAGATACGTTTCAAAGCACACTCCCTCATTTCGGTCTGTGCCTTCCAGAACTGTATCGTGAATAGCTTTTGAGAGGAACTGTACCGCTTTTTTTACAGAAAGCGCGGTATCGGTTCCTTTTACCATTCCTGCGCACAGCACAGAGGCAAAAAGATCTCCTGTGCCGGAATAGCTTCCCCCCTCTTTTAAAGAAACGATCCACTCTGCACAGTCTTCCCGGCAGATCAGATTTCCGATCTTCATGCCGCCGTCTTCCTGGGGAATATCAATTCCTGTGATAACAACTTCTGTTTGGAACTGTTCCGCCAATGCTGTACCGATCTGTTCCACAGCCTCTTCAAAACATTTCCTGTCAGCCTTCACAGAGTTTTTCTCAGTGTTCTCCACAGATTCCTGAGTTCTGTTTCTCACTGTTTTTACTAATTCTGTCCAGATTTCGTGCATTTTATCCCGACCATAAAGAAGCAGCAGCGCTTCCGTCAGATTCGGAGTGATCAAAGAAGCCCGCTTTGCCAGACAGCGCATCCTGCCGCAGAGACTTTCCGTATACATGGGATATTCCTCTCCATTATCCCCGAGTACCGGATCTACCAGAACCTTCGTATCTTTTTGCTGAAATTCCTTTACAAAATCCAGTACTCTCTCCGCCTGTATATCTCCGGCCAGAAACCCTGTGTAGATCCCGTCCGGACAAAAATCCATTTTTTTCCATTCTCTTATAATTTCTTCTATATGTCTTGTATAATCATCGTAATAATAGGACGAAAAGCCTGTCTGCGCGCTTAAAACGGCTGTTGGAAGAGGGCACGCCTGCACTCCCATCACCGAAAGGACCGGAATGGCCGCCGTAAGGGAACATTTTCCAAGCCCTGACAGATCATTTAAAACTGCAACTTTCTTCACCTGTTCTTCTCCTTATCTTTTTCTTCCCGTTCCAGAATCTCATCCAGATCATCCTTTACTTTCTTTCCGGATATCTCTTCATGCGCTTCCATCACTCCATTTTTTACCGCATATTTTATTACATAATACAGAGCGCATAAAATAATGACTACGGTCCCGATTCCTGATTCTTCCCACATAATTTACTCCTTAAAAAATTTTCAACGTCTCTGTACGGATTATAGCATGATATCTTTATTTTGTCATTCTGTTTCCTCCACGCCTGTTTCATGGTAAAATAAACTGGTACTTTATAAAAAAGCCTGTATTCCATATACAGAATATTTTTGCAAGGAGGATGTTTATGGTTCTTTCTTTCCTTGATCAGAAGGCTGGAGAACGCCTTTACCTGCAGGTTTATCATTATTACCGGGACCTGATCATGAGCCGCAGGCTCCCTCCCGGAAGCCGGATGCCTTCTCTCAGATCCTGCGCCAGGGATCTTCATTTAAGCAGGACTACCATTGAAAACGCCTATCTGCAGCTTGCGGCGGACGGATATATCATTTCCAAAGCCCAGAGCGGATACTATGTGACGGATATCGCAGTGCAAAAGCCCGTTCTCCCGAAAAACAGAAAGCCGGATCTGCCCCCCGTGCGCTACAACTTCGCTTCCTCCGGCGTAGACCGGGAAAGCTTCCGTTTTGATCTGTGGCAGAGATATCTGAAAAGCGCTCTCCGCCAGAACGAAAGACTTCTTTCTTACGGAGAACCACAGGGCGAAACAGATTTCCGTCAGGCACTCTCGGAGTATGTCCGTGAACGGAGAAATGTCACCTGCTCCCCGGACGATATTGTCATCGGCGCAGGAGTCCAGAGTCTCCTCCATATTCTCTGCCCTCTCATCAAAGATAAGAAAACCGTATCCTTCCCCGCCGCGTCATTTATACAGGGCAGCACCGTGTTTTCTGATTACGGCTTTACCGTACGCTACCGCAGCAAGGACAGCGGCGTGATCTATGTCTCTCCCGCCCATATGACAAAATGGGGAGAGATCATGCCCGTCTCGCGCCGGATGGAGCTTCTCAGGTATGCAGGAGAGCATCAGAGCCTGATCATAGAAGATGATTTTGAAAACGAGTTTGTTTATCTCCAGAAACCGACCCCGTCCCTTTTCAGTCTTGCAGGCGGACACGGAGTTGTCTATATCGGTTCTTTTTCCAGGCTGCTGTTGCCCTCCATCCGGATCAGCTTCATGATACTGCCGCCGGAACTTACAGAAGCCTATCAGAAAAAGGCGGAATTTTATAACCAGACTGCTTCAAAGGCAGAGCAGATCGCCCTGTGCCAGTTTATCCGGGACGGTCATCTGGCTTCCCAGACAAGAAGACTGAAAAGGCTTTACTCTGTAAAAATGAAACAGCTCCAGGCGGCGGTCCGGGATGTATTTGGTGAAAACTGTCACGTCCGGATAGGTTCTGCCGGAACTTCTCTCGCACTGACAGTAACCTGTGGCTGTGAGGGGAATGTCCTGAAAAAAAAGGCGCGGGCCAAGGGCCTGCGCCTGGAAATCCTGGAGGAAAAGCCGGGGACCGTCACCCTGCTTCTCTCCTGCTCCGCCATGCCTTCCGAGGATTTTCTTCCGGCATGCAGGCTGTTGAAAAGCCTGCTGGACTGACTGTCAGTCTCTCCGGTTGTCGATCATGTAAAGCAGAGCGTTGACGATACAGGCGGCAATATTGCTGCCTCCCTTTCGTCCTTTTGCCACAATGTAGGGAACATCCGCTTTCATGATCAATTCCTTGGACTGCACCACATTGACAAAGCCTACCGGAACGCCAATGATCAGCTCAGGATCAAGCTTTCCGTTCTCAATAAGTTCATAAAGGCGCACCAGAGCAGTGGGCGCGTTTCCAATGGCAAAGATCAGCTTTTTCCCAAGGGAGGCCGCCTTGTCCATACTGGCCGTAGCCCTGGTGGTTCCGTTTTTCTTCGCGGACTGCGCCACATCCTCGTCTGACATAAAGCAGTATACTTCGCCGCCGTAACGGGCAAGAGCCCGCTTATTGATGCCGGACTTTGCCATCTGGGTATCCGTAACGATGCAGGCGCCGTTTTTTATGGCCTCCATCGCTTTTTCTACCGCATCTGGCGAAAAGCAAAGATTATCCGCATAATCAAAATCAGCGCTTGTATGGATGCACCGTTTTACGATCAGCTCCGTTCCCGGAATCAGCGCCTTGTCTCCAAGCTCCTGTGTAATGATTTCAAAGCTTCTCTTCTCAATGTCCATTGGCTTCACGTTTTCAAGTTCAACCTTCATATCGTACCTCCCAGTCTCTTTTGGTCCATGGTGTGACAGATGTCCTGATTACTTTCCGCATCCTATACGCCCTGCTCCAGAATCTCATAAATCCTCTTCATATCCAGGTGTCTGCGAAGTTCCTTTGCCAGTATATCGTACTGCTGTTCCTTGAAAGAAGCAAAATCCACTCCCTCCATCCGGGATACATCCACTCCCTTCTTTTTTCCGGCAGCCTGCACAAGGGCAAGAGCCGCCTCTTCTTTATCAAAAATACCGTGTACATAGGTACCGCAGACATTCTCTTTAAAGGCGCCTTCTGTTTTCTCCTGTCCTGTTACACTGTCCAGAATGGAGGTACAGGGTTTCCCGTTTCCCTTTCGGATACTGTCTCCCATATGGATCTCGTATCCGGTAAATTCCACTCCGGAAAGTATTTCATAATCTCCCGACAGCTCCAGGAATTTTCCCGTTACCTGTGTTCTTGTTTTCTTTTCGGCAAAAACAGTTTCCATTGGAAGAAGCCCCATTCCTCTCATGGAACCGCCTGCCTCCACACCGTAAGGGTCGCTTAAGCTCTCTCCCAGCATCTGATATCCGCCGCAGATACCGAAGATCAATGTTCCCCTTGCCGCAGCCTTCAGGATCAGCGCTTCCATACCGCTTTCCCGAAGCCAGCGGAGATCTTCCATGGTGTTCTTTGTTCCCGGCAGGATGATAACATCCGGATTGCGCAGTTCTGCGGGATGCTTTACATAGCGCAGAGAAACGCCTGGAATGCTTTCCAGCGGATTAAAATCTGTAAAATTTGAAATTCTTGGAATACGGATCACCGCAATATCAATAAGTCCTGTCTCCTGATCTCTGTCGAAACGCTCTGTAAGACTGTCCTCATCTTCTACCTGGATGTCCAGATAAGGAGCCACTCCCACTACAGGAATCCTGCATTTTTCCTCCAGCATCCGGATTCCCGGATCCAGGATGGTCTTGTCGCCCCGGAACTTATTGATGATCAGTCCTTTGATGCGATTTCTCTCCTCCGGCTCCAGAAGTTCCACCGTTCCGTAAAGCTGAGCGAAAACGCCGCCGCGGTCGATGTCCCCCACCAGAAGCACAGGAGCGTCCGCCATTTCTGCCATTCCCATATTTACAATATCTTCCGTTTTCAGGTTGATCTCCGCAGGACTTCCCGCTCCTTCGATCACAACGATATCATTTTCCCGGGAAAGGCTGCGGAAAGCCTTCATAATGTCAGGAACCAGGTTTTTCTTATATTTAAAATAATCCCTGGCGCTCATAGTCCCTAATACCTCGCCGTTTACGATCACCTGAGAGCCTGTATCATTAGTAGGCTTCAGAAGAATCGGATTCATTAAAACAGAGGGTTCGATCCCCGCCGCCTCCGCCTGCATTACCTGAGCCCTTCCCATTTCCAGACCTTCGCTGGTAATATAGGAATTAAGCGCCATATTCTGGGACTTAAAAGGCGCCACCCGATATCCGTCCTGATGGAAGATCCGGCAGAGTCCGGCCGTTAAAAGGCTCTTTCCCGCATTGGACATCGTTCCCTGTATCATAATTGTTTTTGCCATTGTTTTGTTACCTCTCTGTTCATATTTCCTCCAGAGCTGCTTTCAATGCCCCGGCCAGATATCTGTTTTCTTCATGGGTTCGCACCGCCACACGGTAGTAGCCTTTTTCCAGTCCCGGATAATTGCTGCAGTCGCGGATCAGCGCCCCGTGGCGCACGCAGGCTTCAAAAAGCCCTTCCGGGCCGTGAAAGAACAGATAGTTTGCCTGAGAGGGATAGAGAAAAAGACCAAGTTTTTCCAGTTCCCCTCGAAGCCATGGAGCTTCGCGGAAGATCAGCTTCCGTCCCTCCTCCACATACTCTGTCTCTTTCAAAGCCGCGATCCCTGCCGCCTGAGCCATTACCGAAACATTCCACGGCTGAGTCACCTGCGCCATCCTTTCCAGAAGTTCTCTGTTTTCACAAAGCCCATAGCCCAGGCGGATCCCCGCCATGGCGTAGCGTTTTGTAAACGCCTTCAGGATAAAAAGGTTATGGTACCTGGGGAGCTGGGCTTTCAGAGAATACTTTCCCGGTTCTTTCACAAAGTCCAGAAAACACTCATCCACCACCAGAAGGATTCCCAGTTCCCGACAGTAACGGAGTACCCGGAACAGAAAATCTCTTTCTGTGAGAATTCCCGTAGGATTATTGGGATTGCACAGGAACACCATATCCAGATCTTTATGAAGGCTTCGGATAAAATCCTCCTGGATGCAGAATCCGTTCTCTTTCTTCAGATACACATGCTCTACCTGGCATCCTGTACTCAGAAGAGCCTGTTCATACTCGGCAAACGACGGCGCGGGGACCAGCGCCCGTTTCGGCTTTACTGCCTGGCAGAGAGAAAAGATCAGCTCTGCGGCACCGTTTCCGCAGATCACATACTCCGGCGCTACATCCTCATACTGTCCCAGGGCTTCTCTCAGAGGAGCATACCCCACCTGAGGATAATCCTTAACGCACTCCAGACTGTCCCGAACCGCCTGCTTCACGCTTTCCGGCGTTCCAAGAGGATTGCAGTTGGCCGAAAAATCCACACAGTCTCTATAACTGTATATGTTGCCTCCGTGTATGTGTTTTTCCATTCTTTCTCTCCTATCTTAAAGTAGTTTCCAGTATTTTCCTCTTTCAAATACTGTTCCGCTTCTGTCATTTTTCCTGTCAGCCTGCCAGAAAGAGCAGGAGACCTCTCAGCACAAGGCAGAGGACAAGACTTAATACCGCCGCCGTGTACATCAGACGGTTTGCTCTTTTTATATCCTCCGGCTCTATGGAACGGAGGGCGTCTCCGATGGTAGGCTTTTCATAAAGTTTTCCAAAATAAAAGGCGTTGCCGGCGAGCTGTACGTCCAGAGCGCCCGCCATAGCGGATTCTGTCTGGGCGGAATTGGGACTTGCATGGTTCCGGCGGTCTCTTTTGTAGATCTTTCCGGCGTTTTTCCCGTCAAATCCGGACAGATATGACGCCGCCACCATAAGCCAGCCGGAAATCCTGGCGGGAATATAGTTGGCGATATCATCCAGCTTTGCGGCGCACCGTCCAAAATAGAGATACTTTTCGTTTTTATAGCCCAGCATGGAGTCCATGGTGTTGATCCCTTTATAGAGAAACATAAGAGGCGCTCCTCCCAGAGCCATAAAGATCATTGGAGCGATCACTCCGTCCGAACTGTTTTCCGCTACGGTTTCTACGGCGGCTTTCGTCACGCCCTCTTCCGTCAAAGACTGGGTGTCCCTTCCCACGATCATGGATACCGCATAACGGGCCTCCTCCAGTGTGCCGTTTTTCAGTCTGTCATAGACCTTCATGCTCTCCTTTTTAAGAGATTTCGCGGCAAGAAGCTGCCAGCACCAGAAGGTTTCCAGAAGAAGACCGGCCCATGGAAGATAACGGTACAAAAGACAGAGGACTGCGGCCGGGATTCCCAGACAAAGTACACAGACGATCACTGTCTCCGCCAGGCCTCCAGCCAGTTCCCCGCCTTTTGTTTTTGGAAAAAGTCTTCGTATTCCTTTTTCAAGAGCCGCGATCAGGTTTCCGATAAGACATACCGGATGGTACAGACCTTTTGGATCCCCAAACAGTAAATCCAGAAGAAAACCTGCCGCCAATGGTACAAAATAATATATGAAATAATGATCTGACACTCGTTTCCTCTTTCCGGCATGCATCTCCACGCCGTTCTATTTGTCAAAAATTTTCTGTCCCGGTTATCCAGTAAACCGGCATTTTCTCCTGACGCGTCAGCTTTTCCGGCGGCAGCCGTCTGCCTCTGCCGCCTGTCTCATCCTGGTTCTGTATGCAGCGCACTGCTTAAGAAACGCTTCCGGCACCTTTGGGTTGCCATAATAGTAAAGATGAGGAAAGCCCGCAAGCAGATTTTCTGTTCCATGGATGCAATTCCAGGAACGGCTGCTCTCTGGTTTCCGCGCCAGAAAATCCTCTCCGCAGTTTTCAGAATCAAAGTAATGGAACTCGTGAGCAGGAACAGCTCCCAGATTTTCACAGCCCAATACCGGCTTTTTCTGACTGAGCGTAACATAACCGAATCTGGAAAGACGCGGGGTACGGAATGCCTTTCCGGGAATCACGCCGGCCATGCGGTAAACCGCTCCGTCCATTCCCTCCATCTCCTCGTGAAGATACATAAAGCCGCCGCATTCCGCCATACAGGGCATCCCTTCTTTAATCTTTCCGGCAATTTCTGTTCTTATAGAACTGTTTTTCTCCAGAACTGCTCCATTTAACTCCGGATATCCTCCGTATAAAAGAAGACCATCCAGTTCCTTGGGAAGGCGGCTGTCCCTCATGGGAGAGAAAAAAATCAGCTCCGCTCCCATCTCTTTTAAAAGCTGAAAGTTGTCTTCATAAAAAAAGCAGAACGCCTCGTCTTTTGCCACTCCTATCCGGAGAGGTCTCTTATATGTCTCATCTTTGCCGCACGCCTTCCAAATGTATTCTTTTCGTTCTCCATCCGGAAGGTTTGTCTCCAGCTCAGGCGCGCTGTCCGCCAAGGCAAGAATTCCTTCCATATCCAGAGTTTCCTCCAGGATCCCGGCAAGCTTTTTTAAATTTTCCTGAAGCCGGGGGATTTCATCCGGAAGAACCAGTCCAAGGTGGCGGCTCTCGATCACATAGTCCTCCGCCTTTGGCACATAGCCCAGAACTTTAATGCCCAGTTCTTTTTCCAGGAGAGTCTTCATCCTGGGGTACAGCATAGGAGACATCTGATTTAAAATAACTCCCCGTATCCTGCTGTCCTTTTTATATTCCAGAAATCCCTTGATATAGGCGGCAAGGGACACGCTCATTCCTTTACTGTTCACAATAAAAATCACCGGAGTATCCGTAGACGAGGCAAGATCATAGGCGCTCGCTTTAGATGTGGTGCCGCCTACGCCGTCGTAGTATCCCATAACCCCTTCTATCACCGCGATCCGGCAGTCCCCGGCATTTTTCCCCAGAAGATATCTGGTAACTTCCGGAGATGTAAAAAAAGTATCCAGGTTCCTCGATTTCGTTCCGATCACCCGGCTGTGAAACATAGGATCAATAAAGTCCGGCCCGCATTTAAAAGAAGCCGTTTTCAGCCCTCTGTTGACAAAAGCCTGAAG
>DWVA01000118.1 GCA_019120475.1 Candidatus Blautia intestinipullorum
ACTCCCTTTTTTCCTACTTTTTCCCTGCCCGCCTCAAACTGGGGTTTGATCAGGCAGACGATCTCTCCTTCTTCTGTAAGAAGATTTCTTACGGGAAGAAGCACCTTGGTAAGGGAAATAAATGATACGTCAATGGAAGAAAAATCCGCAGGACTTTCCAGATGTTCCGGAAGCACATAGCGGATATTTGTTTTTTCCATACAGACGACCCTGGGATCATTTCTCAGCTTCCAGTCAAGCTGGCCGTATCCCACGTCGATAGAATATACCCTGACGGCTCCGTTCTGAAGCATACAGTCGGTGAAGCCTCCTGTGGAAGCTCCTACATCCATGCAGATCTTTCCGTCCAGAGTCACGTCAAAGTTTTTCATGGCCTTTTCCAGTTTCAGGCCTCCTCTGCTCACATAGGGAAGGGTATTGCCCCGAATCTCAATGTTCGCAGTTTCCGGAAACATGGTTCCCGCTTTTTCTTCTTTTTGTCCGTTTACATAAACATTTCCGGACATGATATATGCCTTCGCTTTTTCCCGGGAGGGCGCAAGCGCCCTCTCCGTCATCAGAATATCCAGTCGTTTCTTCATTCCTGTTCCTCATACTCCTCGATGGCACAGAGAATATCAGGCGCGGACAGGCCGATCTTCGCCCGCAGGCTGTCGATTTCTCCATGCTCCACAAACCGGTTCCAGATCGCAATGGGAAGCACCCTGGCTTCCGGATGACACGCTTCCATGTATGCCGCTACATGCTCTCCGAAGCCGCCGTTTTTTACATTTTCCTCCACTGTCACAAAAAGACGGTGGTCCTTTGCCAGTTCGTCCAGAAGGGCGGTATCCAGAGGTTTTACAAATCTTGCATTGACAAAGGTGGGATTCTCCCCTCGTTCCTTAAGCCCATGATAGACCTGTTCGCAGACTTCGGTCATGCTGCCTGCGGAAAGGATCGCAGTCTTTTCTCCTCTGTAGAGAACTTCGCTTTTTCCATACTGAATGGGAGCGTCGAATTCCCTCAGCCCCTGATAAGCGCAGCCTCTGGGATAACGGATGGCGCAGGGACCTGAAGCGGAAACGGCAAATTCCAGCATTTTTTCAAGCTCCCACTGATTTTTCGGCGCCATTACTGTCATATTCGGCATCATCGTCAGATATGACAAATCAAAGCACCCATGATGGGTTTCCCCGTCCGCTCCTACCAGGCCAGCTCTGTCAACGGCAAAGATCACATGAAGATTCTGCATACAAACGTCCTGAAGGATCTGGTCTACCGCTCTCTGCAAAAATGAAGAGTAGATGGCTACCACAGGGATCATACCGCCCAAAGCCAGTCCGGCGGCAAAGGTTACCGCATGTTCTTCCGCGATGCCAACATCAAAAAACCGCTCCGGAAACAGCTTTCCGAATTGTTTAAGGCCTGTTCCTTCCGGCATGGCCGCTGTGATCCCCACCAGTTTTTTCTGTTCTCTTCCTATCTTTTTCATTGTGTTGGAAAAAACCTCCGTATAGGAGGGACCTTTTTTTGAAGAAAGCGGTTTTCCTGTCTGTATATCAAAGGGACCTGTTCCATGAAAACGGTCGGGATGCTGGCTGGCCGGCAGATACCCCCGTCCTTTTTCGGTAAGTACATGGACGATCACCGGGCCTTCCACTCGTTTTGCTTCGTTGAAAAGTTTCATCATCTGACGCATATTGTGCCCGTCCACTGGTCCCAGATAGGTCAGGCCCATATTTTCAAACAGCATCCCCGGAATAATAAGCTGCTTGATGCTGCTTTTTGTCTTCCGTACCGTATCTACCAGGGCGGTGCCCACCTTTGGAACTTTTTTCAGCGCCTTTGTCACGCCGAGCTTCATTCCCGTATACGTCTCCGCTGTCCGCAGAGCGCTTAAATAAGAGGACATTCCTCCAACGTTCCTGGATATGGACATATTGTTGTCGTTCAGAATGATAATAAAATTTGTTTTCAGCTCCGCCGCGTTGTTCAAAGCCTCATAAGCCATCCCTCCGGTAAGAGCGCCGTCTCCGATCACAGAGACCACATAATAGTCCTCCCCGGAAAGGTCTCTCGCCCTTACATAGCCAAGTCCGGCTGAAATGGAATTGGAACTGTGACCTGTGTCGAAAGAGTCGCAGTCGCTTTCCTTTCTCTTCGGAAAACCGCTCATGCCGCCCTCCATGCGGAGTCTTTCAAAGCCGTCCTTCCTCCCTGTGAGGATCTTGTGGGTGTACGCCTGATGCCCTACGTCCCAGATGATCTTATCCTTTGGAAGCTCCAGTACGTTGTGAAGAGCCATGGTCAGTTCCACCGCTCCCAGGTTGGAAGAAAGATGGCCTCCCGTACGGCTTACAGATTCTATCAGAAATTCTCTGATCTCCTGGGCCAGAGCAGGAAAATCCGCCAGAGCGATCTTATGAATATCGTTTGGTTTTTTTATCTTTTCCAACATCCTTCGTATCCTTCTTTCACTTCCTGCGGCTGACCATTTCCTGAATCAGAGCCGTCAGGAATTCATTTTTTTTGTTCAGCCCTGCAAGAACTGACAGGGCATTTTCCGAAAGTTCAGCTACCTGCCGGGACGCTTCCTCTATGCCGAAAAGCGTTACATAAGTAACTTTATTGTTTTTCTCATCGCTGTGAACAGGCTTTCCAAGCTCCTGGCTGGTACTTGTCACATCCAGAATATCGTCCCTGATCTGAAAAGCCAGCCCGATATTAAGAGCAGCCTGCTCTACGGCGGCTGTTTCCTCTTCGTCTGCTCCTGCCAGAATCGCCCCCGCCATCATGGAAGCTTCGATAAGAGCAGAAGTTTTGTGCTGATAGATATAATCCAGCATATCCTTTGTTATGGGCTTGCCGTCATTTTCCACATCAACGCTCTGTCCGCCCAGCATTCCGTATATTCCGGTCTTTTTCGCCATGATCTCTACTGCCCGGACAACACGTTCATCCCCCGGAGCCATGGCAAAGGCCCGGAACATTGTCTCATAGGCATAATTTAAGAGACAGGCTCCGCTTAGCACCCCCATGGCCTCTCCGTAAACCTTATGGGTAGTGAGACGGCCGCGGCGGTAATCGTCGTTGTCAATGGCCGGCAGATCGTCGTGGATCAAAGAGTGGGTATGGATCATCTCAATAGCCGCCATAAAAGGCTCCGCAAGCCTTTCGTCCCCGCCGAAAAGACGGCAGGTTTCCAGAAGGAGGATCGGGCGCAGCCGTTTTCCTCCCGCACACATACTGTAGTTCATAGCCTCCGCCATAGTTTTGGCAAAACCTTCCTCTTTCGGAAGCCAGCGGCGGATCACTTCCTCCGCCTTCTCTGTTCTTTTATTCAGTTCTTCTTTAAAATTCCCGTAATGTTCCATCTTCATCCATCTGGAGCATCTTTTTTTCTACTGTATCCAGCTTTTCATTACAGTATTTCAAAAGCTCCATTCCTTTTTTATAGAAACGAAAAGAATCTTCCAGAGAAGTGGCGCTGTCCTCCAGCTTTTCCGCCAGAGCGTCCAGTTCCTTAAATACCTGATCCAGCGTCATTTCTTCCTGCTCTTCTTTTTCCTGTCTGTTGGTGTCTGTCATATATTCCAGTTTTCCTTCCTGCATCCGGAAACCTCCGCTTCGATCACTCCGTCTGTCACAGAAATCTCAAGCCTTTCTCCCAGAGACGCCTGGGAAATGCTGGTAACGGCCCGACCCTCCTGATCCGAAACAAAAGCATAGCCCTGGTTCAGCTTGGAAAGAGGCGAAAGACCTTTATACCGTTCCAGATAAATACCAAGCGTATGTCTGTATTTTTGGATATTCCGTTCCATAGCGTCCCGGAAACTCTGTTCCAAAAGGCGTGTCCTTTCTCTGTTTTCCCGCAGGCGGCTTTCCGGACTCAGGTACTGGAGCCGCACCTGGTACTGGCCCAGTTTTGCCTCATAAAGCTCCAGTTTTCCCTTCATTCCCCGCCGCATCCTGTCGCGGTGATTCCAGATGGTTTCCAATGTATTTTTTAAATTGTCTACTGCAAGCTCCGCCGCCGCGGAAGGCGTTGGAGCCCGCAGATCCGCCACAAAATCTGTTATGGTAAAATCCGTCTCATGTCCCACAGCCGAGATCACAGGCGTTCTGCACTCAAAAACGGCCCTTGCCACTTTTTCTTCATTAAATGCCCACAGATCTTCAATAGAACCGCCGCCCCGGCCTACAATGATCACATCCACCCCCGCCTGGTCCAGCATACGGATTCCTTTCACAATGCTGTCCGCCGCTCCTTCCCCCTGCACCAGCGCCGGATAGAGAATGATCTGCAGATAAGGATTCCTTCTTAAAGAAATATTACGGATATCCTGCACCGCAGCTCCGGAAGGCGCCGTCACAACTCCCAGCCGTCTGATATATTTCGGTATGGGCTGCTTGTACTCCTGGGCGAACATTCCCATCTCTTCCAGCTCTGTTTTCAGGGCCAGGAAACGTTCATAAAGGGCTCCGGCTCCTTCCAGGGTGATCTCTCTGGCATAAAGCTGATAACGGCCGTCCCTTTCGTATACGTCTACCGTACCCCCGACTACCACCTTGTCTCCGTCCTTCATGGAAAAGGCAAGTCCCCGGCGGTGTCCCGCGAACATTACACAGGAAAGGAGGCCAGTTTCATCCTTTAATGAAAAATAAATGTGCCCGCTTGGGTGGTATTTACAGTTGGAAACCTCACCCTTGACATAGATCTTTTTCAGAACGAAATCCTGCACAAACATATTTTTTACATAGCGGTTTACCTGGCCTACGGAATAAATTGTTTTCATATTCAGTTCTTGCTTTCCTCTGATTCCTTATCCGGCGGATTTTTTTTGGAACGGATGATGATCTTCGCCTGATGCGAAGGACGGCGGGTTTTATGGATCTCTCCGGAATCCTTCTTTCCGCTGGCGATCTTTCCGAGAATCCCGTTTACGAAAGAGCCGGAATCCTCGCCGCCGAACCTTTTCGCCAGTTCCACAGCCTCGTTGATCGCCACTCCTGTAGGAATATCCTCGTCGAATTTCATTTCATATACGGCAAGCCTAAGGGCGGTAAGATCCACCCTGTTCATTCTGGAAGTTTTCCAGCCCTGGCTGTATTCGTTCAGTTCACCGTCGATCTCATCCAGATGTTCCAGGATTCCTTCGTATTTTTTCTGCATAGCCGCCTGGTCTTCCTGGGAAAGTTCTTCCAGGCCTTCAAAGTAAAGGGAAAGCTGCTCCGGCATATCCCCCTCTGAATTAAACTGCGTCATAAAAAGCAGTTTAAAAATATGTTCTCTCTGTTCCCTTCTTCGCATGTTTCCTCCTAATATAGAAAAAAGGAAAGGGTTACTTTCCTTTTTCATTCTCCATATCCACGCCTGCAATACGGATATTCACATCCGCCACCTCCAGGCCCGTCATGTTCTCAATGGATGTTTTTACTTTCTCCTGAACCTTTTTGCTGACGTCCAGCACATTTTTGCCAAATTCAATATTCAGCGTCAGATCCACAGTACAAACACCTTCCAGAACTGTGACTTTCACTCCCTTGGACAAATTCTTCATTCCAAGTTTGCTTACCAGCTCATTGGTGATATTTCCGCCCATGGAGGCAACTCCCTCGACATCAGTGGCCGCAAGCGCCGCAATGATCGTCACAACTTCATCCGCGATCTTCACTTCACCGATACCGCCTACATCCTGCAGCTTATAGGTTGTTCTCTTTTCTGCCATTTTTATTCCTCCTAAGGATTCACGAATCTGATATTTCTTTCAATATGCTTATTATATCAAAGTCACTGCAAAAATAAAAGGCTTATTTACTGAATTCTGTCAGTACCAGATCCGGATTCCTGTCCTCGGTCATACCTACGCTCCACGCGTTTACAAAGAGCAGAAGCGGGTTGCCTTTCAGATCCGTCACCTTCTTCATGTCCGAAGTTCCGGTGATCTTCGCTACGTCCACTTCGTCTTTGTTGGCGATCCAGCGGATGTGTTCATAAGGCAGGTTCTCCAGGCGTATCTCCACGTTGTATTCATTTTCCAGACGGTATTTCAGTACGTCAAACTGCAGAACGCCTACTACGCCTACAATGATCTCTTCCATGCCGGTGTTGAATTCCTGGAAAATCTGGATCGCGCCTTCCTGGGCGATCTGGTTGATCCCCTTTACAAACTGTTTTCTCTTCATCGTGTCAAGCTGGCGCACTCTCGCAAAATGCTCCGGCGCAAAAGTAGGGATCCCCTCAAAAGCAAATTTCTTTCCCGGAGCGCAGATGGTGTCTCCGATGGAGAAAATTCCCGGATCGAAAACGCCGATAATATCTCCCGCATATGCCTCGTCCACCACATGGCGGCTTTCCGCCATCATCTGCTGGGGCTGGAGCAGACGCATCTTCTTATCTCCCTGCACATGGTAAACTTCCTGGGAAGCGTCAAATTTTCCGGAGCAGATCCGCATGAAAGCGATTCTGTCCCGGTGCGCCTTATTCATGTTTGCCTGGATCTTAAAGACAAAGGCAGAAAAATCATCCGACATGGGATCGATCTCTCCGGCGTCGGACATGCGCGGAAGCGGAGATGTGGTCATGGCAAGGAAATGCTCCAGAAAAGTTTCCACGCCAAAGTTAGTCAGGGCGGAACCGAAAAATACCGGCGTCATGTTACCTTTGCTTACCTGCTCCTGGTCAAAATCCGCACTGGCGCCGTCCAGAAGCTCGATCTCCTCCAGAAGCTGTTCTCTCTGCTCTTCATCCACAATTTCATTCAGACGGGGATCGTCTATGGCGATCTCCTCAATCTGGCCTTCTTTCGTACCTTTCTGGGTATCGGAGAAAATCAGCACTTTCCGGGTATTTCTGTCGTAGACCCCTCGGAATTTCTTACCTGAGCCAATGGGCCAGTTCACCGGACATGTAGCGATCCCCAGCTCCTTTTCTATTTCGTCCAGAAGGTCAAAAGTATCGTTAGCGTCTCTGTCCAGTTTGTTGATAAAAGTAAAGATCGGAATATGACGCATGACACAGACTTTAAACAGCTTCCTTGTCTGGGCCTCCACTCCTTTGCTGGCGTCGATGACCATAACGGCGGAATCCGCCGCCATAAGGGTACGGTAGGTATCCTCTGAGAAATCCTGATGTCCCGGGGTATCCAGAATATTGATGCAGTATCCCTCATAATGGAACTGAAGTACAGATGAGGTAACAGAGATACCTCTCTCTTTTTCTATTTCCATCCAGTCCGACACCGCATGACGGGCAGTCGCCTTTCCTTTTACGCTTCCGGCCAGATTAATGGCGCCTCCATAGAGAAGGAACTTCTCTGTCAGAGTGGTCTTTCCTGCGTCCGGGTGGGAAATGATGGCAAAAGTTCTTCTTTTTTCTATTTCTTTCGCATACTTAGACACGTTTGGCCTCCTATACTATCTGATTTCCAATAAGTTTTCCAACTTGATATTCTAGTATAAGCCAAGCCGCACTGTCAAGGAATTTTATCCCGTGTCTTTCCCAAAGGGAAACATTTCTCAGTCATAAATTCCTTCTGTCTCGATCACATAGTCTCCTGAGGTTTCTTCGGAATCTGATATCTCATCCTCATAGACATTCTCCCCGTCTGTTTCCGCCTCCCCGGAAGTCTCCTCTGCCCCTGTGTTTTCATCTCCGGTTTCCTCATAGGTTTCCCCCTCGGACGCCGTCTCTTCCGTTTCAGGATCTTCCGCTGAGGCCGACGTTTCCTCTCCTTCATTTAACGGCGTGATCACGATATTTTCCGCAGCGATTCCTGTTTTTCGCTTTACAATATCCTCTATCTGAGCTCTCTGGGCGTCGTCCAGCTCACTGTCCGGCACCACGATATCCGCCGTTTCTCCTGTAAGATTCACCACCACGTTTTCAAAGCCTTTTGCTTCCAGAAGCATTTCCGCCGCTGATTCTTTTTCTGCGGTTTCCGTCATTGCCACCATAGTGTTGACTGCCTCCTGCTTCTGGTCGTCGCCGATATCTGTATTATTGATGATCTCCTGAAGATCTGCTTTGTTCTGGGATCTCACCTGCTCCCTGGAAAGCTTTGCCTGAGCTGCAAAGTCAGAAGCTCCTGTAAGTACGGCCTCCCCGGGAGTGCCTGTTTCATCTGCTTCCTCCTCCCCGGCGCCATCCGCCCCGTTCTCATCCAGAAGGGCTGTTTCATCTGTCAGATCGTAATCCACATCTTCCAGGATACTGCTGCTGTCCGTGCTGGTTTCCTTATCCTTGAATCCCAGATCCACATCCGCGAAGTTCAGATACCCGGCTACGGCGATCAGGATCGCAAGGGAGGTGATAATCACCTGATTCTTTTTCATGATTTTCTTCACTTTACTCTCCTCATTTCATTTTCATTATTTTAATTTTATGGGCTTCGATCTGAAATAATGCCATTACAGCCTCCTGAATATTCTGCACTGTGACAGAATCACCGGCTCCCTCGGCTGCGATAAGCACCCCCGTCACCTCCGTGTTCCCCGAACCATAAAAGTTTTCCTCGTCCTGTCCTGTCATCAGCATCACCTGAACGCTTCCCACTCCTTCCACGTTTTCCAGAACAGCTTCCAGCCTTGCCTCCAGATCCGTTTTTTCAGCCGTCCGCGTTTCCGTTTTATCCTGTCCGCTGCTCCTCCCTGTGCTGCTGTCCGTTTCCGACACCGGAATCGCGATCACCGCCAGAAGAAGCCCCAGAAGAAGAATCACCGCCCATTGCTGTTTCTTCATTCCCTTCAGCCAGAATCCGGCAGTCTTTTTTTTCGATTCCGAATTTTTCTCTGAGCTCATTGTAAATCCTCCTCTCCTCTTCTTCCGTCGGCTCTTCCCGGACGTAAACGACGGCGGATACCTTCTCCCCTTCTATATTTACGGCGGCATCCACAGTCTTTATGCCTGTACCATCCAGACTTTCCCTGATTTTTTCCGCAAGTTCGTTTTCATATCCCTGATAGAGATAAAAAGCTTGAAGGTCTTCCGCCTCTTTCTGTTCCAGAAGATTTTTTTCCTGCCGGTAGTTGGAGCTGAAGCTTTGAAACAGTTCTCCGCTTTTTCCCAGAACCGCCACTACCGGCGTACAAAGCATATATATCAGAAGGAGTCCCATGAAAGACCGGATATAACGTTCATATTTTTTATCGGGCACAAGGTGCAGAACCGCTGTGAAAAGAATATAGAAAACGGCCAGATTTTTCATCCACTGATAAAATTCTTCTCTCATCCCCGTCCTCCCAGACTTGCCATAAGGATTAAAAATGTCAGCATACAAAGAACTTCCGCCGTAAACAGGATCTTCAGGAGAAGTCCGTATCCCTCGCCCATAGTGCTCAGACATCCCACGATCCTTTTGTCTGAAACCGGCTGCGCCAGAGCCGCCAGAAAACGGTATGCCAGAGAAAGGAGTCCGTAATGAACAACCGGCCCTGCCCCCGCAAGTACGAAAGCGATAAGGATCATCACCCCCAGGCAGTTTCTTACAAGCACAGCGCTGGTCACTACTAGTTCCGTCACCATATTCACGGCGTTCCCCACTCCGGGAAGAGCTCCTGCCGCTTTCCCGATCAGGCTTCGTTTCAGCGAATCCACCACAGGAGAGATCAGTCCTCTCACGATCTGAAGCCCTGCCACAACACCCAGCATGGTTTTCAGGCTCCAGCTTATGACAGTAAGCAGAAGCTCCGACAGTTTCCCCAGCATTTCTTCCCTGGACAGGTGATTGACCAGCCTGAGAAGCACATACAGATTCGTTCCCGGCAGGATCAGCGTCAGAAGCATCCACTGGATCAGCCATACAAGAAGCAGGACGCCTTCGTAAAAGACCGCCCCTGTAGCCGTTCCTGAGGACGCGGAAACCGTGATAAAATATGCAGGCGCCAGCGTTTTCATAAATTCCGCCATCCATGCGACCACCTTCTGAAGAGAAAGACTGATCTCGGAGAAAGAATCCATCAGCAGCATGAACATAAAAAGATACACAAGGTAAAAGCTGATCTCTCCAATCTGTCCGCTTTCAAAAACAGAGGCAAAATTCGCCAGTACCGCAGCTAAAAGGATAAGCAGGAGAAGTTTCATAAAAAGCGCTTTTTCCTGTTCCATGCCGGAAAACAAAAGGCCGCGCAGAAACTCCCGCACCGCCTCTTCCGAGATCCCGTTTTCTCCACTCAGCAGCTTTTTAAACGATTTTTGAAAGGAAAAGGTGTCTTCCCCCAGCATCTCGTCCAGCATGTTCTGTATCTCCGAAAAATCCAGTTCCGCCGTCAGCTCCTCCTGCAGTTCTTCCGACAGGTCCTCCTCCCGGACTTCCGTCTCTTCTGTTCCGGCTGCCGCCCTTATGGATTCCGGCCCCGCAAAGAAAAAAAAGAAAAGCGCGGCCCCCACGGCTGCTCTTTTCATCCATTTACCTGGTCTCATACAAGGAACTCCTGGATCGTATCAAGCAGGGCCATCAGGATCGGAATACTGAGTACCATGACAGACAGCTTGCAGAAAAGCTCAATCTGCCCCGCCGTGGCCTGATAACCGGCATCCCTGCAGATCCCGGCTGAAAACTGTCCGATATAAGTGATCCCTACCATTTTTACTAGAGTAGAAAAATAGCCGCTGTCCGGCGGCAGACTTTCCTTCAGGCGGCCAACGGCTTCAAAAAGATATTCCAGCTTTCCCACAGCCAGTCCCAGGATCATCAGGCCGATTCCCATAGTCACAAAAGCGGCGTATTCCGGCCTGCTCCCTTTCAGGAAAAAACCAAGCATTACGCCGCACACTCCAAGTAGTGAAATTTTTATGATGTCCATCCCGCCGCCTCCGTCTTTTATTTTCTTCCTATAGAACAAACAATTTCTGGATACTTTCAAACAGATCGTAAATATAGGGCACTATCCAGAACAAAACGATCAAAAGCCCTGAAAGGCTTACCAGAAATGCCTGCTCGTCTCTGCCGCTGTGCTTCAGGATCTGGGAGAGGATGGAAACCAGGATTCCTACCGCCGCTATTTTAAAAATGATACCGACTTCCACTCTCTCCTCCTTTCCAAGTCTGTTTACCACAGCAGCACTGCCAGAAGGATTCCGCCCATGATACCCAGACTTTGATAGATTTTTTTCTTTTCCGGCATCTCTTTTCTCAGATTCTCCAGAAGGCGCAGGGTTTCTTCTTCACAAAGCTCAAGCTGTCTAAGCTGCATTTCCCTGTCCAGATAACCCAGCCTGCCTCCCAGCGAGCTGATCAGTTCCAGCTCTTCTTTGGAAAGCGGAAGTTCCCTCAGTGTTTTTCCGGAGCACTGGCGGAAAATATCTCCCAGCGGATGTCCCGGCGACTGTTTCAGCCTCCCGGCTATCTCCCTTAAAAGTTCTCCGTACATTTCCGGGAGCTTTCCGGCAGTTTCCCGGAAGGCTTCCGGAAGGGACAGATTGCCGCATCGGATTTCTCC
>DWVA01000119.1 GCA_019120475.1 Candidatus Blautia intestinipullorum
TTTAAAAATGACTCAGGCTTTTACAGATCAGCAGGTAGCGCCGCCGATCACCGTTTTCTCCAGGATCTGCTTCTTATCGATCTTGCTGTTCAGAAGCTTGTCCTGTACATAATCAAATCCCAGTCTCTCAATGGTATCTGCAAAACGCTCGCCGGAAATTCCCTCGTTGCGGAAGAAAAGAATCGCGCGTTCTACCAGATCGATCACTTCCTCCTCTGTTGCAAAAATCTTATCCAGCGGCTGGCCTTCTGCAACCTTTTTGCCCCAGCGGCCGCCGATATATACTTTGTATCCGGTCAGCGATTCATTGACTGCGCCAAAGGGACATCTGCCGATACAGCGTCCGCAGTGGTTGCAGCTGTCCTCCGGAATCTGGATCCTGCCGTCTGTAACCTTCGCCACTTTGATAGGACAGTTGTCCTGTACCTGGCACTTCTTGCATCCTTTGCACTTGGAAAGATCGATCTCCGGTACGCGCTGCCCGATGATACCGATATCGTTCAGATTCGGTTTTACGCAGTTATTCGGGCAGCCGCCCACAGCGATTTTAAATTTATGGGGCAGGTCTACGCCGTGATATCCGATATAATATAACTGATGCAGTTTCTCAGAAAGCTCAAAAGTATCGATCAGACCGTACTGGCAGGTAGTTCCTTTACAGGAAACCACCGGACGCACTTTTGATCCTGTGCCGCCGGTCTCCAGCCCTGCTTCCTCCAGGAAAGCAAACACTGCGTCCAGATTATCATAGGGCACTCCCTGGATCTCCAGCGTCAGACGGGTCGTCATAGTCACCTCGCCGGAACCGAACTTTTCTGCAGCTTCCGCAACTTTGCGCTGTTCCTCAGCAGTCAGTTTTCCGTTTCTGGTGATCACACGCACATTAAATACGTCGTCATATCTCTTATCCTGAAGGCATCCAAGTCCCTTTACACGCTTGATCTCCGCCGGAGAAAGCTTCTTTCCATTGCGGGGAACCTTTACATCGTTGAAATATACGCCGCCTTCCAGAACCTTCGTATTCGTATATCCGCAGGCTTTCAAACGGTTCTGGAGGAAGTATCCTCTCTTGCCCTTGGTACATACCAGAAGAAGCTTCGCATCCTTATCCAGCCCCTCGACAGGTCCGTCTACTTTTGAAAGATCCACCCAGAGAGCGTTTGCCACGGTCTGTTGCGGCTGCACATCGATCACTGTATAATCCTTTGCCGCTCCTGCCGCGTATTCCGCCGGGCTCATGGAATCCAGCACTCCGTCAATCTTATTTTCCAGAATGTAGCATGCGGTGACAAAAGGATGGATCGCCGTGGAAAACGGGGGCGCATAAGCAAAGTCGAGGGTATCAAAGTCATCCAGCTTCATTCCCTGTGAAATTCCCACAACAGCAATATCCGTCATCTTGTCCACTGCGCCTGCTCCCAGTACCTGGATTCCCAGAAGCTTTCTTGTTGCAGTCTCCGCGATCAGTTTTACCACAAAGGAAGACGCGCCCGGATAATAATGAGCTTTATCATCTACCACACAGATCACTGAGGTAATCTCGTATCCGGCCGATTTCGCCTGCTCTTCCGTAAGACCGGTCCGGCCTCCGTTCAGGCCTGGAAGCATACGGACAACGCCTGTTCCCAGACAGCCGCCGTATCCCTGTCCTTCGCCATACATGGCTTTCGCCATTGCACGGGCTGCCAGATTGGCGGTTGAACCCATAGCGGACCACTGAGGCTGGCCTGTAATGGCATTTTTCACCATTGCACAGTCGCCTGCGGCGTAAACATCCGGAAGATTTGTCTTCATCTGAGCGTCTGTAAGTATGGTGCCTTTAAACATTTCCAGTCCGGAATCCGCAAGGAAACCGGTAGCCGGACGGACGCCGATAGCCACGATCACAATATCGGCCGCCAGAGTTCCGTTTCCGGTGATCACTTTTTCCGCTTTTCCCTCTCCCTCGATCCCGTTTAAGGTGGTGGAGGTCAGCACACGCATGCCGGCAGCCTTCAGCTGCTTCTTGGCATAATCTGCCATCTCTTTGTCAAAAGCGTTCGGGGTGATCTGAGAAGCCGCGTCGATCACCGTCACTTCCAGTCCCTGAGCCATCAGATTTTCCGCAACCTCAAGACCGATAAAACCAGCGCCGCAGACAACTGCTTTCCGGCACTTCTTTTCTTCCACATAGTTGCGGATATCCGAGGCGTCATCCGGTGTACGCACACAGAATACACCGGGGAGAGTAATTCCCTCGATCTGAGGCACAAAGGGAACCGCTCCTGTGGCAATGATCAGTCTGTCATAAGTTTCCGTAAATTCCTCGCCGGATTTCTTCTTCAGACAGACAGTCTTTGCGCCGCTGTCAATAGAGGTGGCTTCGCAGCCTGTATAAACTTCCGCCCCTGTCAGGCCGGAATATTTTGCCGGAGTATTTACGATCAGTCCCTCTCTGGAGGGGATATCGCCTCCAATATAATAAGGCAGACCGCATCCCGCATAGGAAATATCTTCGCCTTTGGTAAATACCTTTACCTCTGCGTTCCGGTCGCAGCGCTTCAGCTTTGCAGCCGCCTTTGTTCCGGCGGCCACACCGCCGAGAATTACATACTTCATAGTATATTTCTCCTTTCGCATTATCATTTTATATACCATTGATCAGGACAGGATGTTTTTATTTTCCAATCTCTGAAATCCATTATAATACTTGATATCTATAAATGGAAATTGTAAAATACAATCTATAGTATTGAAAAAACCTATGGATAAATGGAAAGGAATTTGTATATGACGATCCGACATCTGAAAATTTTCATCGCTGTAGCAGAATCAGCATCTATGAGCGCAGCCGCAAACCGCCTGTACTTAACGCAGCCCACTGTCAGCCAGGCTATCCGGGATCTGGAAAATCATTATCAGGTTCATCTGTTTGAACGCCTCCACAAAAAACTTTTTATTACAGAGGAAGGCCGGCAGCTTCTGGAGCTTGCGCGTATGGCTGTAGGAAATTTTGACAGTCTGGAGCTTTCCATGCAGAGATTCCAGGAACGGCTTTCTCTTCGTATCGGTTCTTCTCTGACTGTAGGAACCTGCCTCATGTCCAGCGTGATCTCTGATCTAGAAGCCGCCTGCCCTAAAATGGATGTCTATTCCTTTGTAAGCAATACTGCGGAAATTGAGCAGAAGCTTCTGCGCAGGGAACTGGACGCGGCCGTAGTGGAAGGCACGATCGAGTCTCCCAGACTTACCGCAGTACCTATTGTGGAGGATTCTCTTGTGCTTGTCTGCGGAAAAAATCATGATTTTTATAAAAAAGAGGTGGTCTATAATTCCGAGCTGGAAGGAAGAAAATTCGCAGTCCGGGAAAAAGGCAGCGGGACCAGAAAGCTGTTCGAACAGTATCTTTCCGCCCACAACATCCACATTCAGACTTCCTGGGAAGCCAACTGCCCCCGGACGATCCTAAACGCTGTTATCCACAATAACGCTCTTGCAGTACTTTCCCAGCGCCTTCTGAAACATGAGATCCGCCACAGATCCGTAAAGATTTTTCATTATGAAACAGGAGAATGGAACCGAAGTTTTAAACTGGTTTATCTGAAAAAGTTTTCCGAAAACGCAGAAAAGCCAGGCGAAGTCTTCCATGGAAGATACCCCTCTCCCTGCATTGAGAATCTCCGTTCTGTTCTGGAACGGTACCGTACCCTGCCCCGGCCTACAGATTATCCTGCCTGTGTTCTGAAAAACGATATCTGACCATCCA
>DWVA01000120.1 GCA_019120475.1 Candidatus Blautia intestinipullorum
CAGGTTCTTCTCTGAAGCCTGTTGTGGCGGGAATCGGTCTGAAAACAGGAGCCATTGATCCGGATGAAGATTTCGGAAGCGAAGGGCTGTCCTGGCAGAAGGATTCTTCCTGGGGCTCTTATTATGTTACCACTCTTCACGATTACTCTCCGGTGAATCTGAAAAACGCACTGATCTATTCCGATAATATCTATTTTGCGAAAGCTGCTTTAAAGATTGGGGCGGACGCCTTTGCCAGTTCCCTGAGATCTCTTGGTTTCGGCCAGGAACTGCCTTTTGAGATCAGTATGACGAAATCGCAGTATTCCAACACCGACAGGATCGAAACAGAGATACAGCTTGCGGACAGCGGCTACGGCCAGGGACAGATCCTTGTGAACCCCCTTCATCTTGCCAGTATGTACACTGCTTTTCTTAATGGGGGAAATATGCTGAAGCCGAAGCTTCGATACGAAGAAGGCGCCGCGGCAGAGACCTGGATCCCTCAGGCGTTTTCAGAAGAGATCATAGACCAGGTTATGGAAGGACTGTACGGCGTTGTGAATGATTCCGAAGGCACTGGATACGGAGCGCACCGGGAAGATATGACCCTGGCCGGGAAAACGGGAACTGCGGAGCTGAAAGTCACTCAGGAGGACACTTCCGGAACAGAGATCGGATGGTTTTCCGTCTTTACAACAGACAGAAATGCCGCCAGTCCTATTCTGCTGATCAGTATGGTGGAGGATGTGAAAAACCTGGGCGGAAGCGGCTATGTGGTTGAGAAGGACGCTCAGGTGCTGGACGAGTATTTTACTGCTGAATAAGATAAGGAGGAGATCAGGTTGAAAAGACTGCCGCAGATATCAGAAGCGGAATATGAGGTGATGAAGACGGTATGGAGATATGCGCCGATCACTACAAATGAAGTTACAGACAGAATGTTAAAGACCACGGACTGGAGTCCGAAAACGGTTCAGACACTTTTGAAGAGACTGGTGACAAAGGGAGCGCTTACATACGAAAAAAAGGGACGGATGTTTGTCTACAGTCCTGTTTTTCCGGAGGAGGCATATCTCAGACAAAAGAATACAAGCTTTCTCAGGCGTTATTATAACGGGAATCTGCCGGCTATGTTTTCTTCCTTCCTGGAAAGTGAGGAAATATCGGAAAAAGAAATAGATTCCCTGAGAAGTATTCTTAATGAACGTTTTCAGAAAGAAGAAAAGGAGAAATAAGGTGCAGAATTTTGGTATCCGTTTTTTGATCTGCAATTTTATTATTTCCGGCCTGACGATCCTTATGCTGGCGCTGAGGAAACTGCTGCGGAGCCGGATTTCCCCGCAGATCATATACCGTCTCTGGTTTTTTCTGCTGGCGGCCCTTTTTGTGCCTTTTCTTCCGGTGGATCTGTCGGGCCTTTCCCTTACGGAGCTGCTCTGTGACACTGTAAGAAAAAGCATAGGAGGCGCTGTGGCTTCGGCAAAAGATACGTCCGGCGTTTTTTCCGTTCCCGGAGATTTTGCAGTTTCTGTCTCCTCAGGAACCTCCGGCGGTTTAAACAGGATCCTGCTTTCGGCATGGGCGGCCGGAGCTGCCGCGGCCTGCGGATTTCTGATTTTTTCATGGATCAGGTTCCGCCGTATCCGGCGGTCCGCCCGGACAGTGGAAAATCCTTCCGTCCGGAAGATTTTTGATTCCTGTAAACGGGAAATGAATCTTCAAAGACAGGTGGAACTGTACAGTACAGAAGCGCTGAAATCTCCAGCGGCTGCAGGGATTTTCAGACCATCCGTATATCTGCCTGTTTCTGTGCTTTCGGATTTTCGGAAGGATTCTCTGCGGTACGTCTTTCTCCATGAACTGCAGCATTTCAGGCAGCATGACAGTGTGGTAAATCTTCTGGCCGAGTTTGGGAGGATCCTTTACTGGTTTAACCCGGCCGTATGGTACGGGATGAAAAAAATGCGGCTGGACCGGGAGATCGCCTGTGATTCCGCTGTCCTGGAAATACTGAAAGACTGGGAATACTCCGGCTATGGGCATACTCTTCTTGACCTGGCGGAAAAAGTTTCTTTTTCTTTTTCTTCCGGACTCGGGGGCAGCAGCAGCCAGATACGTCTGCGTATCCTGAATATCGCAGGCTACCGCCGGGACAACAGAAGGAGAAAGTGCCGGGGAATCCTGGCTTATCTGCTGTCGGCCGCCCTTTTTCTGACCTGCGTTCCGGCGCTGACTGTCAGAGGCTCAGGAGATATTTATTCGTTTGATACCGGGGATAAAAAGGTAGCTGCTCTGGAGCTTTCAGACATATTCCGGGATTTTGAAGGAAGCTTTGTCCTTTACGACAGCGCCGGAAAATCCTGGAAAATTTACAATCTGGCCCAGGCGCGGAAACGTGTGGCGCCTGATTCCACATATAAAATATACGCCGCCCTTCACGGTCTGGAACAAGGAGTGATTTCTCCGGAAAATTCAGAGATGGAGTGGGACGGCGGAAGCTGTCCCTTCACAGAATGGGAGCAGGATCAGGATCTTGCGTCCGCTATGAGGAATTCTGTAAACTGGTATTTCCAGAGAATAGACGCCTGTCTGGGAACCGGATCAGTGAGAAGGTTTTTGAAGAAAATCCATTATGGCAACGAGACGGCAGGAAAGGATCTTGCGCTTTATTGGACAGACTCGTCCTTAAAAATCTCGCCCATTGAACAGGTGGAGCTTTTTCAGAAGCTTTATGAACACAGGCTTCCGTTTGCGGATGAAAACATGGACGCAGTTATAGACGCTTTGTATCTTGGAAAGACAGAGGCGGGAACCTTGTACGGAAAGACGGGAACAGGACAGGTGGATCACAAAAATGTAAACGGCTGGTTTACAGGCTGTCTGGAAACATCGGGAAACGTTTACTATTTTGCCGTGAATATCCAATCCGATTCGGACGCCAGCGGAAGCAGGGCGGCGGAAATCGCAGAAAAGATCCTGAAGGAAACGCCGGATTTGTTCGTGATTTCATAAAACGCCTCTTTCAAAATGCCTCCTTCAGATTGACAATTTTGTTTTTATGGTGCTATCATAAATTAATTTAAATGGCAGCGTTAGAGTACGGAGGAAAGATGGCGTCCTCTGCATTCACGCGGCAGAAGGAGGAGAATCTATGAGACAGATCACACTTGGGAAAACAGGGATCACAGTACCTCAGAATGCTTTCGGCGCCCTTCCGATCCAGAGGGTGGATAAAGAAACGGCCGTGAAGCTGCTCCGCCGTGCCTATGAGGGCGGTATGCGCTTCTTCGACACAGCCAGAGCCTATAGTGACAGTGAAGAAAAGGTAGGCGAGGCTTTTGAAGGGATGAGGGACAAGGTTTATATCGCTACCAAGACGGGGGCTAAGACGCCGGAGGAGTTCTGGGAGCATCTGGAAACCTCTCTGAAAAATCTGAGGACGGATTACGTGGATCTGTATCAGTTCCACTGCGCGGATCAGTGCTACCGCCCCGGGGACGGAACGGGAATGTATGAATGTATGGAGGAGGCAAAGCGGCAGGGCAAGATCCGCCATATCGGCATTACCGCCCATAAACTTTATATTGCCGAGGAGATCGTCCGGTCCGGTCTTTACGAAACACTTCAGTATCCTTTCAGCTATCTGTCCTCCAAAAGAGAAGAAGAGCTTGTGGAAAACTGCAGGAAAGCGGATATGGGATTTATCGCCATGAAAGGATTGGCCGGAGGGCTCATCAACCGTTCGGACGCGGCTATGGCTTTTATGTCCCGGTTTGAACAGGTGCTGCCGATCTGGGGGATCCAGAGAGAAACGGAACTGGAAGAATGGCTTGGCTATATGAAAGATACGCCTGCACTTACAGAAGAAACTGCAGCGTTTATTGAGAAGGAAAAACAGGAGCTTACCGGAGATTTCTGCCGGGGCTGCGGCTATTGTATGCCCTGTCCTGCGGGAATTATGATCAATCAGTGCGCCAGAATGTCCCTGATGCTGAGAAGGGCGCCGTCCAGCGCATGGCTGACGTCGGAGATGCAGGCGGAGATGAAAAAAATAGAGGGATGTCTGGAATGCAGACAGTGTGTGGAAAAATGTCCCTATGAACTGAATACGCCGGAACTTTTGAAAAAGAATTATGAGGACTATAAAAAAGTGCTGTCCGGAGAAGTAAAGGTGCAGTGATGGATGAACTGCTTACAGAATGCCGCCTGTGCCCCAGAAACTGCAAAGTGGACCGGAGGGCCGGACACAGGGGATACTGCGGCGTCGGAGCAAAGGTGAAAATCGCGAGAGCCGCTCTCCATATGTGGGAGGAACCTTGCATTTCCGGCAAAGAAGGCTCCGGCGCTGTTTTCTTTTCCGGCTGTTCTCTGGGCTGTGATTACTGCCAGAACAGAAGTATTTCGAGAGGAGAGCGGGGAAAAGAAGTCACTGTGGAAGAGCTGGCGGAGATCATGATAAAACTGCAGGAACAGAACGCCAACAATATCAATCTGGTGACGGCAGGCCATTACGCGCCGCAGACTGCGGCGGCCCTTTCTCTGGCAAAAAAGAAGGGGCTTCGTATTCCTGTGGTGTATAACAGCAGCGGCTACGAAAAGCCGGAGACGCTCAGGCTCCTTCAGGGGCTTGTTGACGTATACCTGCCGGATTTTAAGTATTTAAGCCGGGAGCTTTCCCAAAAATATTCTCACGCAGAGGACTATGGGGACAGAGCAAAGGAGGCTTTAAAGGAAATGATCCGTCAGGCGGGCAGTCCCCGTTTTGACGAAAGAGGGATGATCAGGGGCGGAGTGATCGTGCGCCATCTGCTTCTTCCCGGCCATGTGGAGGAATCGAAACGTGTGGTGGAGTATCTTTATAAAACTTACGGAAATCAGATCTATATAAGCATAATGAACCAGTATACTCCTATGCCTGCCATGGCAAAAGATCCTCTGCTTTCCCGCCGGGTTACAAAAAGAGAGTACAGGCGTCTGGTGGATTACGCTGTTTCCCTTGGGGTGGAGCAGGGCTTTATCCAGGAAGGAGACACAGCGGAGGAAAGTTTTATTCCGGAATTTTATGATTAAGGATTTTGCGCAGGGCTCCTTTTTCGATGTTAAGGTATGGCTGTAAAATCGCTGTGAAAAAATTTCTTGACCTAAACCTGACTTTAGGTTGTATAATATCTGCATAAGCTGCGCCGCAGTCTGCGGCGGCAAATATGCAGAAACGGAGGAAGTGCAATGATTTACAGAGATTTTCAGAATATAAAACTTTCCGCTCTTGGCATGGGCGCTATGCGTCTGCCGGTAGTGGACGGAGACGATTCCAGAATCGATGAGAAAAAGGCTGAGGAGATGGTTGCCTTTGCCATGGAGAACGGAGTGAATTATTACGATACTGCATGGGGATACCACGGCGGCAATTCAGAACTGGTAATGGGAAAAGCGCTGAAGAACTATCCCAGAGAAAGCTTTTATCTTGCCTCAAAATTTCCGGGCTATGATCTTTCCAATATGGACAAGGTGGAGGAAATCTTTGAAAAGCAGCTGGAGAAGTGTCAGGTGGAGTATTTTGACTTTTATCTTTTCCACAATGTATGTGAAATGAATATCGACGCTTATCTGGATCCGAAATACGGGATTTTTGACTACCTGATAAAGCAGAAGGAAAACGGACGGATCCGCCATCTGGGATTTTCCGCTCACGGCGGCATAGACGTGCTGAAGCGTTTTCTGGAGGCTTACGGCGAACATATGGAATTCTGCCAGCTTCAGCTTAATTATCTGGACTGGATCTTCCAGAACGGAAAAGAAAAAGTACAGCTTATGAAAGAACATGATATTCCGGTGTGGGTAATGGAACCTGTACGCGGGGGCAAGCTTGCGGCTCTTTCTGAAGACCAGGAAAGCAGATTAAAGGCTCTCCGTCCGGATGAGAGCATTGCGGCATGGGCGTTCCGCTTCCTTCAGTCTGTTCCGGAAGTAAAAGTGGTTCTCTCCGGAATGTCCAATATGGAACAGCTTAAGGAAAATATTCATACATATGAAGAAGAAAAACCTCTTAACGAAAAAGAGATGGATACCTTGATGGGAATCACTGATGAAATGGTGAAAAAGACTTCTGTACCGTGTACGGCCTGTCATTACTGTGTGGATCACTGCCCGCAGGGGCTGGATATTCCAAGGCTTCTGGCGCTGTACAACGAACATGCGCTTACAGAGGGAGGATTTATCGCGCCTATGGCGCTGTCGGCGATTCCAAAGGACAAACATCCGGATGCATGCGTCGGCTGCAGAAGCTGCGAGGAGGTTTGTCCTCAGCAGATTAAGGTTTCAGAGGTTATGGCAGATTTTGTAGAAAAGCTGAAATAAAGAATCGTCAATATCTGTATCAATCCTCTCAATATGTGTATAGAAACAGGGCTTCTTTTGTATTATGATACCGTGGTGATGAAATGATTTCTGCGGTATTCTGACGGAGAAAGCCCTGTTTTTTTGCGGAAAGCGGCGGCAAAACGGCTGGCGCTGCTGAAACCGGACAGAGAGGCGATGGAAGAAACGGACAGATCCGTATTCTTCATCAGATGAATACTCCTGGAAATCCGGTAGTCGTTCAGATACTGGGAGATGGTGCATCCTGTCATCTGACGGAAGAAGCGGCAGCAGTTTTCCCTGCTCATAGGAATCTGCGCGGAAAGTTCTGTGAGAGACAAAGGAGAGCCATAGTGCCCGTGGATATAATCCAGAAGCATCTGAAGCCTCTGCAGATTTCCGGGAGCCGCAGTCCGGGCGGGCCGGAGTTTTTCCTGATGTCTGCGGATGACGCTGCCGAAGGCTGTGCAGAGAAGACCGTGAACCTGAAGCTGATAGGCGAAGGGCTTGCCGAGACAGAGCCGGTCTACCTCACGGAACATGGCAAGCAGACCGGAATCGCCTTTTTCCGGGTCAAGAGGAACGGCAGAAAGCTCCGGAGACTCCAGGTATGGACGGATGATCTCCATTTCCAGAAAGCTTCCGGGAGTGCCGTAAAGAAAAGACGGATGTACGATCATGGAGATAAAACGGGCGCTGCCTTTGGCGAGGGCCATCATATGGGGCGTGTTTGCATTGATGATAAGTCCCTGCCCGGCACACAGGCGAAATGATTTTCCGCCTACAAGATAAAGAACCGTCCCTTCGGTGACCAGAGAGATTTCCAGCTCGCTGTGCCAGTGGCAGCGGATATAATTGTCCTGGAAGTCGCTGATATTGTCATGATTGATCTGAAGAGGAAAATCCGGAGTACCATGGGTGCATAATTCCCGAAGACTGTCGTCTGTCTGAATCGTCTGTTTCATAGCAGAAATCCTTTCAAAATATATCGCATGTCTCATGTACTTCTGCACATGAAGGGCAGAAGCAGAAAAAGCTGTAAAGGAGGTTTTGAGGCTGCCGGGAAACAAAAGACCCCGCAGTTTCCACTACATTATGACACAGGATCTTACAAAAGGAAAGCCTTTTCAGGTACTGCTGCGTTTTTCCCTGCCGGTGATCGGCGGCAATCTGTTTCAGTTGTTTTATACGCTGGCTGATTCGGTAATCGTGGGAAAAACACTGGGAGCCGACGCTCTTGCGGCAGTGGGCGCCACAAGTATTATTATTTATCTGGTGCTGTGCTTTATCCAGGGTATCACAGGAGGATTCGGCATCTGCCTGGGGCAGAGATGCGGCGCTAAGGATGAAGCCGGTATGCGCAGAAGCATCGCCGCGTCCCTTCTCTGGAGTATTCTTTTTACCATCGTTCTTACAGGGCTATGCTGCGGGCTGGCGCATCCGATCCTTCACTGGATGCAGACGCCGGAGCAGATTTATGATATGGCCTATGAATATATGTTTGCCATCCTTGCGGGAACCGGGGCGACGATCTTTTATAATATGATCTCCAACATCCTGAGGGCGCTGGGAGACAGCAGGACGCCGCTGTATTTTCTTATATTTTCTTCTCTGCTGAATATTGTACTGGATCTGGTCTTTATCCTGACTTTCCATATGGGAGTCGGCGGAGCTGCCTGGGCCACTGTGCTTTCACAGCTTCTTTCCGCTGTACTTTGCGCCATATGCGGAGCACGAAAATTTGACGTCCTTCGTCTGAAAGGGAAAGATTTTTCCTATATGAAAAGAGAATCCGCGGCTCATTTAAGGATCGGATTCCCCATGGGTTTCCAGATGTCCGTTATGTGCATCGGACAGCTTGCCATGCAGGCGGCAGTCAACGCCATAGGACCGGATGCCATTGCCGGATATACAGCGGCTACGAAGGTAGACCAGTTATCCGTACTGATCAATAATGCTTTCGGCGTTGCTATTGCCAGTTATGTGGCTCAGAATTACGGCGCAGGAAAATGGGACAGGATCAAAAGCGGGGTGAAAGCATCTCTGCTGCAGACCGAGGCCGTGAATATTTTCCTGGGAGTTTTGATCATTGGAGGCCGGAATCTGGTAGTGCCTATGTTCATAGACACGCCTACGGACAGTATTATCCATTATGCAAACGGATATCTCCTGGCGGTTGCGCCGTTCTATCTGCTTCTGGGATTCCTGGCGGTGATCCGTTCCTCCATCCAGAGCATGGGAAACGGAAAAGCTCCCTTTGCCGCCTGCATTACAGAACTGGTGATGAGAATCGCGGCTACCTTCGGTCTGGCGGCGCTGATCGGATATACCGGGATCTGTCTTGCCAGCCCTTTGGCCTGGCTGGGAGCGGATATCCTACTGGCGGTTGTTTACTGGATAATGATGAAAAAAGAACCGTCCAGATCTTGTTGACCTTGCACAAGAAATAACGCCTGTATTTCCGTTGGATTTTTTTGGCATTGTTCCGATAAAAGCTGAATATTATTCCGATAGCGTTGCTATTATTCCGATAATAGAGTAT
>DWVA01000009.1 GCA_019120475.1 Candidatus Blautia intestinipullorum
TTTGGAATATATTTTTCCGCTGTCATTTCATACACCTTCCCGGCGGCGGAGAGATCCATGGAACCCCAGAGAAGCTTTACCGCTTCCTTTTTGTACGACTCGTCCTCAGGATGCACCAGGGACAAAAAGAAGTCCAGCGTTCCCCGCACCAGGGGAGTTTCCAGAAAATCCTCCCGTCCGTTTACCACATAGGGAATTCCCTCCTGGCTCAGCGTTTTTTCCAGCAGCCGCGCCTGGTAATGGGTACGGTAAAGAATAGCGATATCCCGAAAGCTTCTTGCTTTTCCCTCTTCTCTGTTTCTCTGGCTCTCTGCGTCCAGCATATCGATTCCGCCGATCAGCCTGTTTATTTCCTTTGCCGCGAACACAGCCTCTCCCATTTTCGACGAGGCCTCCACGATCCTTACAGGCACTCCTTCTTCCTTATGCGAATGAAGGATCCTGTCATATCCGCCATTGTGGGAAACAGCGCTTAAAGCCCCCATAAGGATTTTCCCGGTGCTCCTGTAATTTTCTGTAAGCGTGATCATCCGCAGTCCCGGAAAATCTTCCTTTACCCGGGAAAAACATTCCGCGTCTGCTCCCCGGAATCCGTAAATGGACTGATCCGGGTCTCCGATCACAAAAAGTTCCCGTCCCTTTCTGTTCCATGCCTTTACCAGTCTGTACTGGAGAGGGCTGATGTCCTGGAATTCATCCGCCAAAAGATAGGTAAATCTTTTTTCCAGCTCTGCCGGCAGTTCCGCTCCCTTTTCAAACACAGAAAGAGTTTCCAGAAGAAGATCGTCAAAATCATATCTGCCGCTGTCTTTTTTCAGCTTTTCATAAGCTTCCAGAGCCTCTTTGGGAATCTCCTTTTCCTGCGCTTCGACAGTTTTTCCCTCTCCTGTCTTCCATATGGAAACATGCTGAAGAAATTTCCCTGCCGGAACAGCAAGACCGTATTCCCGGCAGATTGTTTCCGCCCATTCTTTCCTGTCCGCCTCCTGGGCGATCCGGACCGTCCGTCCCAGTTTTTCCAGAATTTCCATACTGATGGCATGGAAGGTTCCGATATGCATTCTGGACAGATTCCTCCCGCCGCCAAGAGCCGCTTCCAGCCTCTCCTTCATTTCCCTGGCGGCAAGATTCGTAAATGTCACTGCTGTGATCTCCGACGGTTTTACCTTTCGTGTCTCCAGAAGATAACGTATGCGGGCGGTAAGTGTTTTTGTCTTTCCTGTTCCGGGGCCTGCGATAACCGCCACTGCCCTGTCCGGCGCTTCCACTGCCTGCCTCTGCATTTCATTCAGTCCGTCCAGGGACGCGGCGTATTCTCTGTCCGGTTCCTTTCTGTTTTCCCCGGAGGCAGTTCCTTCCTGTACCGTCTTTTCTCCATTCCGCAGCGCTTCCATTTCGCTGTTTTTCCGCATTCTGTCCGTATTTTCTATATCTGTTTCCCGAAGAACGCTCTCCTGTACATTCTTCTTTCTGTCATCTCCGCCGCTTCCCGAAATCCCTATTTCCTGGAAAAAGCTCATCTGTCCCCAGGGATTTTCAAGTTCATCCTGCTCAAAGAGAAGAATCGTTCCGTACTCTCCGTCAAATCCCGGATTCCTTTTTACTTCTCCGGCGCGCAGACGGCGGATTCCTTCCGCTGTCATATAGCCGAAGGATTCTCTTATATCTTCCGCCGGCACTTCCCGCAGGATCTCAAATTCCGATCCGAGACGGCTCAGCATTTCCTCATACTGCTGCTGTACTTTTTTGCTGGACGACGATTTTCCGATAGAGGCGGCGATCACCTCCGGAAGCGGCACCAGGCTTTCAAAGGGGCGTCCGTTCTCTCCCCTGGCGCCTTCCTCTCTGTCCGCAAGCTGGACGATCCGGTGATCCACTCCGATCGTCAGTTTTTTCCCGCAGACCGGGCACTTTCCCTGATATTTTTCCGCCTGGGCGGGGCTGAGACAGATATGGCACTTCCGATGTCCGTCGTAATGATATTTCCCCTCTTCAGGAAAGAATTCAATGGTTCCCTCAAGCCCTTCTCCCTCCTGAATGGCCCGGGACAGCCCCTGATACGACATATCTATATCCAGGAGATTCGCTTCCCTTCCCAGTTTTGCCGGAGAATGGGCGTCTGAATTGGAAACAAGATGAAAACGGTCAAGAGCAGACCATCTCCAGTTCATAGGAGGATCTGACGACAATCCCGTTTCTACGGCGTGTATATAAGGCGTCAGGTCCTCAAAGCATTCTTCAATGGTATCAAATCCGGAAAAAGCTCCGAACAGCGAAAAATGAGGCGTCCAGATATGAGCCGGGATCAGGATCCCCTCCGGACAGATATCCAGCATGATCTCCAGAAGCTCCCGGCAGTCAAGTCCCAGGATCGGCCTTCCGTCGGAATGGATATTTCCAATGGTCTCCAGCTTTTTCGACAGTCTTTCCGCATCCTCCAGTCCAGGAAGCAGGATCACATTATGCACCTTTCTGGTCTTTCCGTTTTTCTTATAAATGGAGCTGATCTCTCCTGAAACTACAAACCGGGGCGTTTCCCCGGGGAAGCTTCGAGATTCGTCCAGAATATATTCCTCTTTCAAACGGTAAAGCCCGTCCTCGGCAGGCTCCAGCCGCTCGTTAAGTTCTTCTCTCCATGCCGGATGGGTAAAGTCTCCTGTTCCCACAATGGAGATTCCCTTTTTTCTGGCCCAGAGATCCAGATGTTCCGGCGTTCCTTCTTTGCTGGTCGCTCTTGAATATCTGGAATGAATATGTAAATCTGCTATGCACTTCATTTTATCACCGTCCTGCGTTTATCAATCTTCCTTCGGACATTATATCATATTTATTTATGACGGGTTTATCTGCTTTTTCAATATTTTTATTTTCATTTTTTAATCACGAATAATCTTCTTTCTTTTTGGGATAATAAAAACCGTAATAAACAACTTGCCGAAGTCTCCCACAGGATTCTTCAGCAGATTACACTAGGAGGAATATTCAAATGGCTAAAAATTATGAAACCGACATGAAAACTGTCAACCACAGCTCAGACAAAGCTTCTGGAAAAAATGCGGCGGATTCTCAGAACTGCGGCAAAAACAGCTCCAAAAACAGCTCCCGGAACAGTTCTAAGAACAGCTCCAAAAACAAAGCTTCCGGCGCTTACGAGCAGGACAGCTCTTCCGACAGATACTAAGGCCCTGCAAAATCTTCTCCCTTCTTCTTAATATGATAAACCAGAAAGACTCCGCTGCCGCGGGGTCTTTCTCTCTGTCCAAAAAGCGGCGTTCTCTCCTTTATGTCCTCTTTCCGGTGTGTCCTCTTTCCGGGGACAGACATATGATAAATAAAAAAGGAGAAGCCTATGTTTCCCATTGAGACGATTTCTGCAAAAATGCTGGATTATTATGCAGGGCGGTCCGACTCTCTGATCATAGATGTGCGGGATAAAAGTTCCTATCAAAAAAGCCATATCCGGGGAGCCGTCAGCTATCCTTACAGCGAGCTGACCGGAGAGGAGCAGTTTCCCGCCGGAAAAACGCTGATCTTTTACTGCGACAGAGGCGGCGCGAGTATGGCGGCTGCAAAACTTTTTGTCCGGAAGGGCTACCGCACCCGTTCCGTAATCGGCGGTTTTGCGGCCTATCGCGGAAGAAATCTTGTAATTTCCGGATAACCGTGTTAAGGTAAAGAGGATTATTAAGAAGTTCCGCGCTTATCCGGCGCAAAGGAGGAAATCAATGAAATACATGTTTGCATCAGATATCCATGGTTCCGCATATTACTGCCGCAAAATGCTGGATGCTTACAGAGAGGAACAGGCGGACCGCCTGGTACTGCTGGGCGATCTGCTTTACCACGGACCGAGAAACGACCTGCCCAGAGAATACGCTCCCAAAGAAGTCATTCCCATGCTCAACAGCCTGAAATCCGAAATCTACGCTGTCAGAGGCAACTGCGAAGCTGAGGTGGACCAGATGGTGCTTGATTTTCCCGTCATGGCAGATTACTGCATTCTTTCCATAGACGGGCGGACCTTTTACGCTACCCACGGACACATATATAATCAGGACAATCTGCCGCCTTTAAAGGAGGGCGATATCCTCATCCACGGCCATACCCATGTTTTAAAAGCGGAGCAGCGTGAAGGTTACCTGCTTTTAAATCCCGGCTCCGTCTCCATCCCAAAGGAAGGCAATCCGCCCACCTACGCGGTGCTGAAGGACGGGCTGTTTACAATTAAAGATTTTGACGGAAATATGATCCGGGAAATGAGGCTGCCATGACACAGATGGAACTGATCGCTCCCTGCCACTTTGGAATGGAGGCGGTGCTGAAAAGGGAAATCCTGGATCTCGGATATGAGATCAGCAAAGTAGAGGACGGCAAGGTCACTTTTCTCGCCGACGCCGCCGGAATTGCCCTTTCTAATGTTTTTCTCCGCACACCGGAGCGCATCCTTCTGAAGGCAGGAGAATTTAAGGCCCTTACTTTTGACGAGCTTTTTGAGAAAACAAAGGCTCTTCCCTGGGAAAACTATATTCCGAAGGACGGAAAGTTCTGGGTGGCAAAAGCCAATTCCGTGAAAAGTGCGCTGTTCAGCCCTTCAGACATCCAGTCCATCATGAAAAAGGCTATTGTCGAACGTCTGAAAGGCGTTTACGGGATTTCCTGGTTTCCGGAGGACGGAGCCAGCTTTCCTATCCGGGTAGCTTTTATGAAGGACGTGGCTACCATAGGGATCGACACCTCCGGTGTCTCTCTTCACAAAAGAGGCTACCGTCAGATGACTGTAAAAGCTCCCATTACCGAAACTCTTGCTTCCGCTCTGATCATGCTGACTCCCTGGAACAGAGACAGGATCCTTGTGGATCCGTTCTGCGGAAGCGGAACCTTCCCCATCGAGGCAGCTATGATGGCCGCAGATATGGCTCCCGGCATGAACCGGTCCTTTCTTGCCGAAGACTGGAAACATCTTGTTCCAAGGCGCTTCTGGTACGATGCTGTGGAAGAGGCCAACGACAGGGTACATCTGAATATCGAAACAGATATCCAGGGCTATGATATTGATCCGGAGGCTTTGAAGGCCGCAAGATTCAACGCCAGAGAAGCCGGAGTGGACAAACTGATCCATTTTCAGCAGAGAGCGGTAAAGGATCTGCACCATCCAAAGCCCTATGGTTTTCTTATTACAAATCCGCCCTACGGGGAACGTCTGGAAGAAAAAGCCGCCCTGCCTCAGCTTTACCGGGAGATCGGCGAAAGCTTCCGCCGCCTGGACAAATGGTCTATGTACCTGATCACCTCTTACGACCGGGCGGAAAACGATATCGGCAGAAAAGCGGACAAAAACCGCAAAATATATAACGGAATGTTAAAAACCTATTATTATCAGTTTCTGGGGCCAAAGCCTCCAAGGAGGAATCAGTAGACTATGAAAAAAGTAATTTTTGCCACAGGTAATGAAGGAAAAATGAGAGAAATCCGGGAAATCCTCGGAGATCTGGATATCCAGCTTCTTTCCCTGAAAGACGCAGGCATCCAGGCCAACATTGTAGAAGATGGAAAAACCTTCGAAGAAAACGCCCAGATCAAAGCCAGAACCATCTGCCAGCTTACCGGCGAGATCGTTCTGGCGGATGATTCCGGTCTGGAGATCGACTATCTGAACAAGGAACCCGGCATTTACTCTGCCCGCTATATGGGTGAGGACACTTCCTACCGGATCAAAAACGCCAATCTCATCGAAAGACTGAACGGCGTGCCTGATGAACAGAGAACCGCCCGTTTTGTCTGCGCTATCGCTGCCGCTTTCCCTGACGGAACTATGAAAACTGTCCGCGCCACTATGGAGGGACGCATCGGCTATGAAGAAAAAGGCGAAAACGGCTTCGGTTACGATCCTATCTTCTATCTTCCGGAATATGGCTGCACCTCCGCGGAACTGTCCATGGAAGAAAAGAATAAAATCAGCCACAGAGGGAAGGCTCTTAAGGCTATCAAGGATGAACTGCAATGAAAATCCTCGTAGTAAGCGATACCCACGGCCGCGACAGCGGTCTTGAAAAAGCAGTGGCCCAGGAATCTCCTTTTGATATGCTGATCCACTGCGGAGATGTGGAGGGCAGGGAAGACTACATAGAGGCACTGGCAGAGTGTCCCTGCTGTATTGTCTCGGGCAATAATGATTTCTTCTCCGACCTTCCCAGAGAAGAGATTGTCTCCATTGCCGGCCGTAACTTTCTGGTCACCCACGGACATTATTACGGCGTGTCCATGGAACTGGCCGGAATCGAAGACGAAGCCCGTTCCCGGAATCTGGACGGCGTATTCTTCGGCCACACCCACCGTCCTGTCCTTAAGATAAAAAACGGCTTTCTTCTCCTGAATCCCGGAAGCCTCTCCTATCCCAGACAGCAGGGCCGCAGACCCAGCTACGCTGTCCTCTGGACAGATGATCAGAACAGGATCACAGGGGAGATCCGGTATCTGTAAAAAACATATGCTTCTGTAGAAATCCCCTGCGGACCGCCGCAGGGGATTTGCGGCATTCTTTATTATTGCGCACTGCCGCTTCTAATCCTCAAGCTTTGTGACAGTAAACATATCTGTGTTATAGTCCGCCTTTACTTTCCATTCTTCCCGGGCGTCCTCCACCGTAAAGTATTCCGTTTCCAGATAATTTGAAGTAACTGCATAGTTTCCCGGCGGAAGTTTCAGATCCCTTTTTTCCGAACTTGTAGACGCGATACCCAGAATAGTCTCTGTGTCTAGTCTGGTAAAGGTAACAATATCCCGATCCGGCAAGGTTTCTAATCCCTGATAATCCAAATATATGACAGCCTTTTCTTCCTCTTCCTGACTTTCTTCCTCCTGATACGGTTCCTGGCCGTCTCCCGGCAGGGCGCTGTCCGGCGCGCATCCGGATAAAGACATACAGAGCGCAATTCCTGCTCCGGCTGCATACAGCTTAAAAAAATTCTTTTTCATTCTTTTTCGCACCGCATTTATTCTCCTTCCGTGTATCTTTTTCAGTTGCTCATAGTATAAAGAGAGCCTGTTTCCAAGCTCTCCGCATAACATTTTACTAATGTTCACTAATCCATTTTTTATACGCTTCCCAATCTTTTTTATTAAGTATGATTTCAGAATAATAGAAATCCTTATTCCGTATAATAGCCCAAATTTTCTTCATCTTTTTCTATTCTGATCCTAATTCCTTCATCACATCCGCATTTGCAGGAAATAATCATTTCAGAATTATCTAATGTTTTCAATACTGCCATGCAGACCACCTTCTTTCACGTTGGAGTAAAGAAATAGTCAGTTGATAAAAAAATAAATGA
>DWVA01000121.1 GCA_019120475.1 Candidatus Blautia intestinipullorum
TCGTCATAAAATGTCAGCATGTGTGCAGTTTTGAAGGTACAGCGCAAGTCAATGCCAAAGCAGAGGAAAATCTGTTGAAGCGTTGACTTTTTTTATTTCAGAGAAATATGGGTATAAGGGGGAATTTTATGGCAGGACAGATACGTGACATGACAAAAGGAGCGCCGGGAAGGCTGATCCTGGTATTTGCGATACCGCTGATGTTGGGGAATATCTGCCAGCAGTTATATACTATGGTGGATACGATCGTGGTAGGTCAGGTAGCCGGTGTGCAGGCACTGGCAGCTCTTGGAGCAGTGGAATGGATTATGTGGATGGTGCTTGGAGTTTCTACAGGAGCAACACAGGGATTCTCCATCTTGATTTCTCAGCACTATGGAGCAAAGAAATGGGATCTGCTGAAAAAAGCTGTGGCAAGAAGCTATATATTGACAGCGGCAGTGGCTGTGATCCTTCTGACCGTAAGCCAGGTGTTCGCTCACTGGATACTGATATTTTTGAACACACCGGACAATATTATCGGAATGTCGCTTCTGTATCTGAGGATCGTATTCTGCGGAATTCCCGTAGTCGCGGCATATAATATTTTTGCGGCTGTACTGAGGGCTCTGGGAAACAGCAGAACTCCATTGATTGCTATGGTTATTGCGGCGTCGATCAATGTAGTGCTTGATCTGCTTTTTGTGGCTGAATTTCGTTGGGGAGTAGCCGGAGCTGCCATTGCCACAGTGATCGCACAGGCGTTTTCTGCGCTTTACTGTTTTCTGGCAGTCAGAAAAATAGAAATTGTGCGTGTATCCAGAGAGGACTTCCGAAAAATCGCCGGACTGGATCAAAAGCTTTTGAAACTGGGAGCGCCTATTCTCTTTCAGGACGCGATTATTTCCATAGGAGGTCTTGTAGTACAGTTTGTAGTCAACGGCTACGGATTTCTGTTTGTGGCCGGATTTACCGCCACCAATAAACTTTATGGAATCTTGGAGATGGCGGCGATTTCCTACGGATATGCTATCGTCACTTATGTGGGACAGAATCTTGGCGCCGGTAAGATCAGACGTATATGGAAGGGCGTACATGTCAGCGCCGGACTGGCTTTTCTTACCTCCGCCGTAATTTCCCTTATTATGTTTGTTCTAGGCAGACATATCCTGATGCTCTTCATTTCCGGAGATCCTTCAGAAACACAGCAGGTTCTGGCCATAGCCTGGAAATATCTTTCTATTATGGCAGCCTGCCTTTGCATTTTGTATTTTCTTTATGTTTACCGCTCTGCCCTGCAGGGACTGGGAAATACAATGATTCCTATGCTCAGCGGTGTGATCGAATTCTTTATTCGTATTGGTGTGGCGCTTTTCCTGCCTCTTGTAATGGGAACAAATGGGATTTTCTATGCGGAAATCGCCGCATGGACCGGGGCGGCAGTCCTTCTGGCAGTCAGCTATTACGTTTCTATGCGAAAATACTAGCGTGAGCGTATAAGGGGACAATACGATATGGTTCCCTGTATACTGACCGAAAAGTCAACTTAGAATGGAAAAATGAAATTGTGAAATAACAATAAAAATTATGTGAAAACACTTGCATTTTAGTGAGAATTTGACATAATAGAGATAGAAAATCAAAGAAGGGAGTGACTGCCGATGGACATTCAGTTGTCGGATGAAGTCTCGCAGGCGTATCTTTCAGAGGTGGGCGACATCCTCCGAAATAAGGAGTTTTTATCACTTAGCCTCTATGAGCATCATCAGTGGACAACTCGCTTTATGCACAGTATTAATGTTTCTTATATATCATGGAAGCTGGCAAGGAAGTTTGGCTGTGATGAAAAGGTAGCTGCAAGAGCCGGTCTTTTACATGATTTTTGTCCATATGATTTTCGTAAAAAAACGCCTACAGGAGAGCATCAGGCATTTTATCATCCCAAAGCAGCGGCTGAGAACAGCGAAAGAGTATTTGAGATCAACGAGAAGGAAAGAGATGCGATTCTTTCGCATATGTTTCCCCTGGGACCGATTCCTAAAAACAAAGAAGCATGGATCATCACCATGGCAGACAAAATATGTGCTACATTGGAAGGATGTCATATCGCGATCGCACTGGCCAGACGCAACCGCGTGGTTGTGGTATCTGCCTCCATGTAAAGAAAATCCGCCGGAACAGAACCTGGTTCTTCCGGCGGATTTTTAACGTATGCTCTATCAGTTTTAAGAATCCACTAAAGACTGCAAAGGGATAAAATCATCCGGCAGATCCGCTGACAGAGATATTTTTTTATGTGTGAAAGGATGAAAAAATTCTAATTTCCAGGCATGAAGGGCAGCTCTGTGAAAAAGGGGACAGGCATTTATGTCCTCGCCGCCTCCATACAGGCTGTCTCCAAGGAGAGGATGCCCAAAAGCTGCCATATGCACACGGATCTGGTGTGTACGTCCTGTTTCCAGCCGCAGCGTAATAAGAGACCATTCAGGCGTACTGCAAAATGTATGATAGTGTGTGACGGCAGGTTTGGGAAATGCTTTCAGATCACTAAGTTCTGCTTTCGTACCTGCTCCATCCGTCCCGGCTGCGTGAAAGTCGGATGCAGCGGTTTTAACAGCCTGCATTTTTAATGGGTTACAGGGATCCTGTATCATTGGAAAAGAAATTGTATGCCAGCTTTTTTCTTTATCAGCAGGAAGATAGCCGGATACTGCGGCAAGATATTGTTTCAGCAGCCTTCCTTCGTTTCTTTGTTTCTGAAGAAGCGAGGCGGCCGGCCTGTTTTTGGCAAAAAGAACAATACCGGAGGTTTCTTTGTCAAGGCGGCCGATGGAACGGCAGCAGAACTGCTGTCCCTTCTGGAAAAAGTATGAAAACAGTTGATTGGAAAGGGTATCGTTATAATGTTTTCCAGAGGGATGCACAGGAACTCCGGCCGGTTTATTTACTGCGATCAGATCGGCATCTTCATAAAGAATAGCGGGCATGATCATATCTGAAGGAGGCGGGACCAGGTGGGAAGAGTTGGTATTTTCCTCCTCAAGACAGACAGTGATAATATCCCCGGCAGAAATTTTCTCTGTGCTGCGGCAGCGTATTCCATTTTTTAAAATACCGTTTTCACTGAATTTTGCCCTGCTGATCTGACGGCGTGTAAGTCCGGCCTTTACGCGGAGAAAATGTTCCACAGAGCCGGTTTCCGCAGAGACAGAGAGTGTGAGATACTGTTTCATAGAATCGTTTCGTCCTTTATCTGATTAAGAGTTTTCTGTCCGCTCAATTTGATACCCCATTTGATACCTTTTGAATTCCAGATAATGCAAGAGAGCCGGAAACACCTGATTTCTCAGACGCTTTCGGCTCTTTCATAGCAGGGGATGAGAGAATCGAACTCCCACCAAAGGTTTTGG
>DWVA01000122.1 GCA_019120475.1 Candidatus Blautia intestinipullorum
GGAAAATTCCGCTCCGGAATGCGTAGTAAAAGGCGAGTCGAAAAACTCGATCGCCAGCGGATGGGCGCCGGTCGGATCTCACCATATCAAAATAACCCTTGCTCCCGGCGAATCCAGAACTTATATATTCCTTCTGGGGTATATAGAAAATCCCGTGGAAGAAAAATGGGACGGCCGCCCGGAAGAAGGCAGGATCAACCGGAAACGCGCAGACGAGTTGATGGCAAGATTTGACTCTGAAGAAAAAACCGATCTGGCACTGAAAAAGCTCAAAGACTACTGGACGAATCTTCTGAGCCGCTTTACCGTATCCTCCGACGAAGAGAAACTGGACCGGATGGTCAATGTATGGCACCAGTATCAGTGTATGGTCACTTTTAACATGAGCCGTTCCGCCTCCTACTTTGAATCCGGGATTGGGCGCGGCATGGGATTCCGGGATTCCTGTCAGGATCTGCTTGGATTTGTCCATCTTGTTCCTGACAGAGCAAGGCAGAGGCTGATCGATATCGCCTCCACACAGTTTGAGGACGGCAGCGCATACCACCAGTACCAGCCGCTCACAAAGAAAGGCAACTCGGATATCGGAAGCGGCTTCAACGATGATCCGTTATGGCTGATCGCCGGAACAGCCGCGTACATCAAAGAAACCGGCGATTATACGATCCTGGATGAGGCGACTCCGTTTGACAGCGATACTTCCAACACAGTATCCTTTATGGAGCACTTACGCCGCTCTTTCCACTACACAGTGAATCACCTGGGACCTCACGGTCTGCCGCTGATCGGGCGGGCAGACTGGAACGACTGCCTGAACCTGAACTGTTTCTCCACGGAACCGGGAGAATCTTTCCAGACATTCGGGCCGTCCGAAGGGCCGAATGCGGAGTCCGTATTTATTGCCGGGATGTTTGTCCTGTACGGAAAGGACTATACCGCCATCTGCCGTCATCAGGGCATGAAAGACGAAGCTGACTTTGCCGAGAAAGCCGTAAAAGATATGGAACAGACCGTTCTGGACGCAGGATGGGACGGAGAATGGTATCTGAGAGCATACGATCATTTTAAAAACAAAGTAGGCTCCCATGAGTGCGAAGAAGGAAAGATATTCATCGAGCCTCAGGGATTCTGTTCTATGGCGGGGATCGGTCTCTCTGACGGGTACTGCTTAAAAGCTCTGGAATCTGTCGAAAAGCACCTGGATACAAAATACGGGATCGTGCTGCTCCAGCCCCCATATCTGCGCTATCACACCGAGCTGGGAGAGATATCCTCCTACCCGCCGGGATACAAGGAGAATGCCGGAATCTTCTGCCACAACAACCCATGGATCTCCATCGCCGAGACCGTCGTGGGAAGAGGAAACCGTGCGTGGAGCGTCTACACCCGCACTTGTCCGGCGTATATTGAAGATATCAGCGACATCCACCGTACAGAACCGTATGTATATTCACAGATGATTGCCGGAAAAGACGCGCCTAATTTCGGCGAGGCGAAGAACAGCTGGCTGACCGGGACCGCCGCATGGACGTTTTTAAACGTATCTCAGTACATACTCGGCATACGCCCGGATTACGATGGACTTATCATTGATCCGTGTATCCCGGATACTCTGGAAAGTTACGAAGTGACAAGGGTATTCCGCGGTGTCAAATATCATATCACCGTACAGAATCCTGACCATAAAGAAAAAGGCGTTTCATCGCTCACTGTCAACGGAGAAACGCTCTCAGGGAACAAAGTGCCTTTCAACGCAGAAGAAAAAGAAATGTACATTCTCGCTGTAATGTAGCGGACGAAAATTCAGGAGAAGGGAGACTGAATATTCAATCTCCCTTCTCCTTCCATATCTTCAGGCTCTGTATCTTCATGCCGCTCTGTGCAAAGTAAATCCGCACATAATTATTCGGGAAGAAAATCTCACCCAGCCTCTGGTCTATTTCAATCACCTTTCCATCCGTTCCGTTCACCGTGATCGAACCTTTCAGTGCTCCGTTCAGGAATACTGAAACAGGAATCTGAGCCAGTTCTCCTCCTTCGGCGCTCGCCGTCAATGTAAGGCGGTATACGCCCGGATCACGGATAATGATCCCGAACGTCCACGATTCTCCCCGATCCGTACAGATCTTTTCTCCCGGGAGCTCCAGATATTCATCTATTTTATAGTATTCCAGATCAAAATCAGCCTGTACCTCCGGCGACGCATTCTCGGCTGCCGCTTTCTCTTCATCCGAAATACGTCCCAGAGACCTCTCCATCACAGGGGAACGCATGAGCATCTTCAGAATATTTTCCGCGCATCTTAAAAGCATTCCTCTCGTCAGGGCGCCGCTGGCAAGACTTTCTTTCAGATTCCCCATTTTATCTTCTGTATCGGGCACCACCATGAACACGTCATTCTGCGCGCGCACCATCTCAGCGAGATTTTCCACAGAAGGCTGTCCGCCCTCGTCGTTCATCTCAGCCCACCAGTCTGTCATCACCATACCGTCGTACCCCCACTCCTGACGG
>DWVA01000123.1 GCA_019120475.1 Candidatus Blautia intestinipullorum
TCACAAATGTAGGCGGCCTTACCCCTACCTGCGTCATGTAGAATATTTTCAGCCGCTTGCCTCTGTCGGAAGGAGGCTGCTGCATTGCGACCGCTTCTGAAAGGATCTCGTTCAGAACTCCTGTCTGAATACGGAGCGTCTGGTTTTCGATCACTGCGTCAATCGTCTCGAAAAGACGCGAGATCCTCTGTCCTGTCTTTGCGGAGATAAACACAAGCTCCGCATAGGGCATATAAGCCAGGACTTCCCGGATACGGTTCGTATATTTGTAGATGGTTTTGTCGTCTTTTTCAACGGCGTCCCACTTATTTACCGCAATGATCACTCCCTTGCCCTTCTCATGGGCGATTCCGGCGATCTTCGCGTCCTGCTCGGTAACGCCTTCCACAGCGTCGATGAGGATCACCACTACATGGGCACGCTCCACGGCAGTTACCGTACGGATCACGCTGTATCTTTCAATCTCCTCTTTTACCTTGCCTTTCCGGCGAAGTCCTGCAGTGTCGATAAAAATATATTCTTTTCCCTGCCATTTGACTCTGGTGTCCACAGCATCTCTTGTGGTTCCCGCTATATCGGAAACAATCACCCGCTCCTCGCCCAGAAGCCGGTTGATCAGAGAAGATTTTCCCACATTCGGCTTGCCTACTACGGCTATGCGCGGGATATCCTCATCCTCTTCCGCCTCAGAGCCCTCCGGAAATTCCTTTACCACCTCGTCCAGAAGATCTCCGATACCGGTACGGTTGGCGGCGGAAACGGCGATGGGTTCTCCGATACCGAGATTATAAAATTCATAGACGTCCATCATATATTTCTGAAGACTGTCTACCTTATTTACCGCCAGGATCACCGGTTTCCTGCTTCGGCGGAGCATATCCGCCACCTTCGCGTCGGCGTCCACCAGCCCCTGACGGACGTCTGTGATAAAAATGATCACATCCGCTGTGTCAATGGCGATCTGCGCCTGATCTCTCATCTGCGAAAGGATGATATCGCTGCTCTCCGGTTCGATTCCTCCTGTATCGATCAGTGTAAAGGAATGATCCAGCCAGGTCACATCCGCATAGATACGGTCCCTGGTAACTCCCGGAGTATCCTTTACTATGGAAATCATTTCTCCGGCAAGCACATTAAACAAGGTGGACTTTCCCACATTAGGCCTGCCCACGATCGCTACTACTGGTTTGCTCATACATCTGTCTCCTTATCTGTTTTTTATGGTCAGGCGGATCCAGCACAGAGGAAACAAGATCTGCTCCGTCCTCGTCCACCACTACGATCTCTGTTTTCAGAAAATCCGCCAGCTCCTCTACCGTCACATCATCCAGGAATACGTCCTCCCCGCTTCTGAGCATATTGCAGGGAAGAAGCAGTCTGTCTCCCAGATCCGCTCCTGCAAGCTGTTCCTTAAGATCCTGTCCGGTAATAAGCCCCGACACTGTGATCTCTTCTCCGAAAAAGTGATTGATGATCACCTTTACCTCTGTATGCACCTGAGGAAACTTCTTCCTGATAAGTTCCATGCATCCTTCCAGATATGGTCCGGCCAGCTTTCCTGTTGCAAGAGTCACCTTCAGGACTCTGCCGTCTCCCTGGCGCTCCTTCAGGGCGCGACGCACCTCCGTATCAAGAAGCCGCAGCATCCCTACGCCGTTTTCAAGCTGGATATACCCGTCGTACCGTTCCTCCTCCGGAAGCTCCATCCCTGCCAGAATGTACCATTCGTCAGAAGCATGGACAAAATGGATCCCGTGTTTCTGGAACATTTTTTGCTGCCAGAGGTGGATCGTCTCCAGTACCTTAAGAGCGTCTTCTTTTTCAAAAGGTTCCAGAGGGTACAATCCCTCCCGGAATTTTGTCAGTCCTACAGGAACCACCGATACGCTCTGCAGGACAGGCGCGTAGACGGACAGCTTCTCAAGGCTGTATTCCAGTTCCTTCCCGTCATTGATCCCCTTGCAGAGAACGATCTGTCCGTTCATGGAAATCCCCGCCTCATAAAAACGGTCTGTTTTTTTCAGCGCGTCCCCGGCGAAACGGTTATGGAGCATTTCGCAGCGGAGCCTGGGATTCATTGTCTGGAAGGAAATATTGATGGGCTCCAGACGGTATCTTATGATGCGGTCAATGTCCTCCTGGCTCATATTCGTCAGCGTCACATAATTGCCCTGAAGGAAAGAAAGCCTGGAATCATCGTCCTTAAAATAAAGCGTCTCTCTCATCCCCGGAGGCATCTGGTCGATAAAGCAGAAAATACAGCGGTTGCTGCAGGAACGGTATTCGTCCATCAGCCCGTTCTCAAATTCTACTCCCAGATCCTCTTCATATTCCTTTTCCACTTCCAGTTCCCACAGTTCGCCATCCGGCTTTTCAACCGTCAAAGTCACAAATTCGTCATTCATCAGGTACCGGTAGTCAAACACATCCTCCACCGGCTGGTCATTTATCGCTGTCAGGATATCTCCCGGCTCCAGCTCCAGCTCTTCTGCAATGCTTCCCGGAAGGACCCTGGAAATCACATGTTTTTTTTCTTTCAATCTCTTTCCTCTCAGTCATATCATCAGAATGATGTTATTATAAACAGTAACATCATAACAATTTCAGAAGTAAAAATCAATAAATTCCTTGACGTGATTTAGGGCAAATGTTATAAATGTAGTAGGTACCCCCGGTGCGCACTGCCGCAAAAGGGGGCAGCTCATCATTGAAAATAAAATATCCAGGAGGAAAATCATGCCCAATATAGAGTTACTTGAAAAATCACTTCCCGTCGCACCAATCCGTATCGCCGCCCTTTCCGGGTGCCAGGATCTGGCAAAGGAAGTTGACAAGAAACTTGTAAAATTCCGTAAGGAGCTTGTAGAAAAGAAGCAGCTCAGCATTATCCCTCAGGGTTACAGCGAACCTTCTTTTCTCGTAGAATGTGAGTGCGTACGTTTCGGCACAGGAGAAGGCAAGGGGTATATCAAGGAATCCGTCCGCGGCGCCGACCTGTTTATTATGGTAGATATCACCAATTACAGCGAAACCTATACGGTCTGCGGCCACGAAAACCATATGTCTCCGGATAACCATTATCAGGATCTGAAAAGGATCATCTCCGCTTCCACCGGAAAGGCGCACCGCATCAACGTGATCATGCCCTTCCTGTATGAAGGCCGCCAGCATCGCCGCTCCAAAAGGGAATCTCTGGACTGCGCCCTTGCTCTGAAGGAATTAAGCGATATGGGTGTATCCAATTTCATCACCTTTGACGCTCATGACCCCCGCGTACAGAACTCCATCCCGCTGAACGGCTTCGACAACTTCTTCCCCACTTATCAGTTTTTGAAGGCGCTGGTGAAAAATGTTCCGGATTTCAAGCTGGACAACGATCATCTGATGATCATAAGCCCTGACGAGGGAGCTATGTCCAGAGCCGTATATTTTTCAAATATCCTTGGCGTGGATATGGGAATGTTCTATAAGAGACGCGATTACTCCACGATCGTCAACGGCAAGAATCCTATTGTCGCCCATGAATTTCTCGGCGATTCCGTGGAAGGCAAAGATGTGGTCATCATCGACGATATGATCTCCTCCGGCGAGAGTATGCTGGATGTTGCCAAACAGTTGAAAGAGCGCAACGCGAAACGCGTATTTATCTGTACTACATACGGTCTTTTCACAGACGGTCTTAGCAAATTCGACGATTACTACAACAGAGGATGGATCGATAAGGTTATTACCACAAACCTGAACTACCGTATCCCCGAGCTTCTGACCAAGCCTTATTATATCGAGGCGAATATGAGCAAATATCTGGCAAGCATTATTGATATCATCAATCATGACGTTTCCGTCGAGAAGGTACGTTCCAGCAACGAAAAGATTATGGAACTGATGAGAAAAGTCAAGAAAAACAGTTAAAAGTACAGCCGGCTTCTGCAGCGTAATGCTGCGGCGCCGGCTGTTTTTCTATTTTCTCTCTTCTGTGATTCCGAGAAACGCTCCCAGATTCCCTCTTTTTCCTTTGGAGGCCCTGTGCGAAAACAGGAACTCCGGATTACAGCAGGTACAGATTCCCGGCAGGGAAATATGCTCCGGCAAAAGCCCGGCGGTTTCCATGATCCGGCGGTTAGCCTCCCAGAGATCTAGCTGATATTTCCCGTTTTCCTTCCGGTAATACAGATTTTTCCAGTCTTTTTCCTCAAAAACCTTCTGGAATTCAAGAATCACGTCTTCGCTGACCTCATAGCATTCCTGACAGATAGACGGGCCGATGGCTCCGTAAATATTCTCCGGCCGTGAGCCGTAGACTTCTCCCATCTTTTTTACCGTTTCCGCGCCAATCTTTCCAACGGTTCCTCTCCACCCGGAATGGGACAGTCCCACTGCCTTCCGGACAGGATCCACGAAATACAGCGGAACACAGTCTGCATAAAAGGTTGTCAGGACCACTCCCGGCACATTGGTGATCATGCCGTCCACATCCTCATAGATTCCCGGTCTTGTCACGCCGTTTCCTTTATCCGCCTCAGTCATAACTCTTACATTGGCTGTATGAGTCTGGCTGGAAGCTACGATATCTTCCGGCAAAAATCCCAGGGCGCCGGAGATCCTCCTGAAATTTTCCCGCACAGCCTCCTTCTCGTCTCCTCTGGTAAAGCTGAGATTCATGGAGGAATAGATGCCTCTGCTGACGCCTCCCAGCCGGGTACTGAAACCGTGGAGGATTCCCGGAAGCCCTTCCAGCGCCGGAAAGGTAAGATACGTTACCCCTTTTGTTTCATTTATTTTCATATGAGGCCCGACGCCCTCATGCCACTTAATATCCATCCTCTTGTTTTCTCTCCTATTTTTTTCCTGCGGAGTATGCCCCCCTCTCCTCTTTTCACAAACAGTCAAAGGCATTTTTTATCCAGCGAAGCGTACTTCCGTCGAAAGCGATCACGTCAAACCTGCAGTCTGTGTCCTCCCCGTATCCCCGGCTGAGAAGATAAACCTTTGCCGTACGGCTGATAACTCTTTGTTTTCTGAGGTCCACGGCAGAAGCCGCTCTTCCGCTTTCTGAGGTGTGTCTGTATTTCACCTCCACAAACACAAGATATGTTCCGTCCTTTGCGATCAGGTCGATTTCCCCTGTCCTGCACCGGAAGTTCTTTTCTATGACCTGAAGCCCCTTCTTTTCCAGAAACGCGGCAGCTCTGTCCTCATAGCGGCCGCCCACCCTGCGCTTATTGATCTTTTTCACCTGTTTTCTTTTCTGATGTAGGCTTCTTTTGTGTTCCCGGATAGATTTTCTCTTCCGTTTTTCCTGCGGTCATCGTCCCTTTATGCGCCGGGACCGCTTTTCCCTTTGACGAAAAAGCCGGAGGCTTTCAGACAAAATGTGTAATAAAAGTCTTTCTATGTATCAGGGACGGGCCGTATTTTTTCAGAGCGGCAATATGTTCCGCGGAGCCGTAGCCCTTATTGGAGGCAAATCCGTATTCCGGAAGGGTTTCATCGTATTTCACCATAAGACGGTCCCTTGTGACTTTCGCCACTATGCTGGCCGCCGCGATGGAAGCGCTTTTGGCGTCACCCTTGATAATGGGAACCTGCGGAATATCGATCCCCGGTATGGTCACAGCATCGTTTAAAAGAAGCTGGGGACGCACAGAAAGCCGCGCCACAGCCTGGCGCATGGCCTCATAGGTAGCCTGAAGGATATTGATCTCATCAATACGCTCCGGTCCCGTCATGCCCAGTCCTACAGAAACCGCTTCCTTCATGATCACGTCATAAAGTTCTTCTCTTTTTGCCGCCGTCAATTTCTTGGAATCGTTCAGATAAAGGATTTTGCTGTTCTTCGGCAGGATCACCGCACAGGCCACTACCGGTCCTGCCAGGGGGCCTCTTCCAACCTCGTCGATGCCGCAGATATATCCAAGATGCTCATATTTCTTTTCATACTGCATCATCTGCTCCATGCGCTGCATTTCCGCTTCCAGCCTGTCTTCTTTTTTCCGGTACTGCTCCAGAAGCTTTCTGACTCCCTGCCGTTCATCTTTCCCGTAGATTTCGTACAGC
>DWVA01000124.1 GCA_019120475.1 Candidatus Blautia intestinipullorum
CGGGCGTTATGTGAAAAAAGGCTGCGGCGCTTACAAGCTGATCCCGTCAAGAGATATCCTTTATGTGCTGGATAAGAACGGATATCTTGTAAAGAATAAAGTTGTCAAAGGCGCCAATGGATATTACTATATGTCCAATAAATACGGACATGCTTACAGAAATAAACTTGTAAAATACGGAAAATACAGATATTATTTCGTAAGCGACGGACGGCGTGCCACCTATAGAAACCGCTGGGTTCGTCTTCCTGGCGCCGGAAACCGTTATTACTATTTTGGCAGCGTCAGAGGAAGAATCCAGGAAAAACGCGGATTCCAGAAAATTACCATCGGCGGTAAGTTTATCGGATGGTTCTACTTCTCCAAAGCAGGAAATCATTACATCGATTACTTCTCAGGCGGAAGATATTTCCTTCCTGACGGACGTATGGCCAGCGGCGTTTGCAGAGTAGACGGACGCTATTACTTCTTTGAACGTTCTTCACGCAACGTATGCCGCGGAAAGATGTATAAAGGCACCTGGATCAAATATGGCGGCAAATACTATTATGCGGCAAGCAACGGCAATCTGGCGACTAACGGATGGAGAACGATCCGCGGCAGCTATTATTACTTTAAGTCTCTCAAAGCAGTAACAAATACAAATATTAAGAGGGGCAATGTATACGGACGTCTGGATAGCAGGGGCAGATTTGTAACAGGAATGATGGTTGCAAACGCTGCAAAGAATAAAGTACGCTATATGGATCCGACTACCGGAAGATTCCTGAAAAATACTTCAAAAGTGATCGACGGCAAGCTGTACTACTTTGACAGCAACGGCTACAAAAGAACAGACCTGACGAGCATTTACAAGGGACCGTATTACCTGGAAGTGGATAAAGTCAATGGAGTTATGACGGTTTACACGAACAGCAGAAAGACTGTTCCGGTGAAGACCATCCGTGTCTCCGTAGGTAATCCTACCACCTTGACAAAAAATGGAACATTTACCGTAAAACGTGCAGATCGCTGGCAGCTTCTTATGGGACCGTCCTGGGGTCAGTACGGCAGCCATGTGACAGGAGGCATCTATATCCATTCTGTGGCAAGCGGCCTTAAGAATGCCAATAACCTTCCGGCAGACGAGTATCTGAAGCTTGGAAGCCCGGCTTCCCACGGTTGTATCCGCTGCTGTGTGGCGGACGCGAAATGGGTTTGGGAGAACTGCAACGGAGCGAAGATTCACATTACCGACGATATTCCTTATCAGTCAGAAGAATGCTTCAAGGGACCGCTGGGAAGAAATCCTCTTACTCCATTGAGAGGAAGCGGAACCTTTGATCCCACAGACCCGATCTATAGTTAAAATTAAAAATAAAAACGCTCTCCCTAAGGGGAGGGCGTTTCTCAGGAGGAAGAAAATATGAGAACATACCTGGTGACAGGCGGCGCAGGATTTATCGGATCCAATTACATTCACTACATGTTTCAGAAATATGATAACGAGATCCGCATTATTAATGTGGACAAACTGACTTACGCAGGAAATCTGGAAAACCTCAGGGACATTGAGGACAGAGAGAATTATACCTTTATCAGGGCGGATATCTGCGACAGTGAAGCCATCATGAAGATCTTCGATGAAAACGACATTGACCGGGTGGTTCATTTCGCAGCGGAGAGTCATGTGGACAGAAGTATCCGGAATCCGGAGGTCTTCGTAAAAACGAATGTTCTCGGAACTCTGGTAATGCTGAATGCGGCGAAGTCTGCCTGGGAGCTGCCGGACGGAAGCTTTAAACCGGACAAGAAGTTCCTTCACGTCTCCACAGACGAGGTTTACGGATCTCTGGACGATGAGGGCGGTTATTTCTATGAGACGACTCCCTATGATCCTCACAGCCCTTATTCCGCAAGCAAGGCGTCTTCCGATATGCTGGTGAAATCTTATATGGACACTTACAAATTCCCGGCAAATATTACGAACTGCAGCAACAATTACGGACCATACCAGTTCCCGGAAAAGCTGATCCCTCTGATCATAAATAATGCTCTTCATGGAAAGAAGCTTCCGGTATACGGAGACGGCAAAAATGTCCGCGACTGGCTGTATGTTATGGATCACGCCAAAGGAATCGATATGGTGCAGGAAAAGGGAAGACTTTTTGAAACCTATAATATCGGCGGCCACAATGAGAAGCAGAATATCCAGATCATTCATATTATTCTGGATACACTGAAGGAGATGCTCCCTGAGAGCGATCCCCGCAGAGCCCTTATCAGCGACGATCTGATCACCTATGTAGAGGACAGAAAAGGTCATGACCGCCGTTACGCCATCGCTCCGGACAAGATCAAAGAAGAAGTAGGCTGGTATCCCGAAACCTGCTTTGAAGACGGAATCCGCCTGACGATCCAGTGGTTTTTCGAGCATGAAGACTGGATGAAAAATGTAACAAGCGGGGATTACCAGAAATATTATGACGAGATGTACAAGACAAAATAAAAGGCTCCGATAGAGTTTCTAGGAGAAAGAGGTGCTGCAGGCGTTCGGATCCGTTCGGACATCTGCGGCATTTCTTCTTTAACACAGCGGGAAAGAGGTAATGCCCAAGGGCATACCTGTATGCTGAAAAACCACAGCGGGAAAGAGGTAATGCCTAAAGGCATACCTGTATGCTGAAAAACCACAGCGGGAAAGAGGTAATATGAAAAGTATTGTGATTATAGGGGCCAACGATTTTCAACGGCCTCTGATACAGAAAGCGAAGGCCATGGGTTATATAACTCATGTATTTGCCTGGAGAGAAGGCGCCACAGGCGCCCAGGATGCGGATTATTTTTATGAGATCAGCATTACAGAAAAGGAGAAGATACTGGAAATCTGCCGGAAGATCCAGCCGGACGCAGTAGCTACTATCGGTTCGGATCTTGCCAATATTACGGTACAGTATCTTGCGGAAAATCTGGGACTTCCGGGGAACAGCCGTGAGTGTATCGTAAATTCTACGAACAAATACGCTATGCGGAGCGCGTTCCGAAAAGCGGGAATACCGGTACCGGACTACTGGCTTGTCTCAGAGGGAGAGGAAATTTTTCCAAAGCGTTTTCCAGTGATCGTAAAGCCTACGGACCGTTCCGGAAGCAGAGCCATTACAAAGGCGGAATCCCAGGAAGAACTGGGTGAAGCGATACGAAGAGCAGCGGAGCAGTCTTTTGAAAAGAAAGCGATTGTGGAGGAATATATTCAGGGGGCGGAGTACAGTGTGGAGACTATCAGTTACCAAGGCCGCCATACCTGTCTCGCCATAACGAAAAAGTTCACAACAGGAAGTCCCCATTATATTGAAACAGGGCATCTTCAGCCGGCTCCTCTGACGGAAGAAATGCAGGAAAGAGTAAAAAAGACAGTTTTCCAGGCCCTGGATGCTCTTGACGTACAGTTTGGGGCAGGACACAGCGAGCTCCGGATCGATAAAGACGGACAGATACGGATCATCGAAATCGGCTCCAGAATGGGAGGCGACTGCATCGGCTCCGATCTGGTACCTCTGTCCTCCGGATATGATTTTGTGGGAATGGTGGTAGATACGGCGGCAGGAAAGCCTCCGGTACTGACGGAAAAGGAGGATCACGTCTCCGCAGTCCGCTTC
>DWVA01000125.1 GCA_019120475.1 Candidatus Blautia intestinipullorum
TATTATGTGCACGATCCACGCTTACACAGGCGATCAGATGACTCTGGACGGACCGCAGAGAAAAGGCGATCTGAGAAGATCTCGTGCAGCAGCAGTTAACATCGTTCCGAACAGCACAGGCGCTGCAAAAGCAATCGGCCTTGTTATTCCGGAACTGAACGGCAAACTGATCGGCGCAGCACAGCGTGTTCCTACCCCGACAGGTTCCACCACGATCCTTACAGCAGTTGTTGAAGGAAACGTAACAAAAGAGCAGATCAACGCAGCTATGAAAGCAGCTTCCAACGAATCCTTCGGATACAACGAAGACGAGATCGTTTCCAGCGATATCGTAGGAATGACTTACGGTTCTCTGTTCGATGCTACTCAGACAATGGTTCTGCCTCTGGACAACGGAACAACTCAGGTACAGGTTGTTTCCTGGTATGACAACGAGAACTCCTACACAAGCCAGATGGTTCGTACAATCAAACATTTCGGCAAACTGCTTGGAGCATAATCCGTTAGGTATTGCAGAGTAAATAGACTCAGTAAGGGTCCGGTCTGATTTGGACCGGACCTTTTTTATCATGATCGGAGGTAAAAGACTCATGGGATTAAATAAAAAATCAGTTGACGATATCAATGTAAAAGGCCAGAAAGTCCTTGTAAGATGCGACTTCAATGTTCCGTTAAAAGAAGGAAAGATCACAGATGAAAACCGTCTTGTGGCAGCTCTTCCTACTATCAAGAAGCTGGTATCTGACGGCGGAAGAGTGATTCTTTGCTCTCATCTTGGCAAACCGAAGGGAGAGCCGAAGCCGGAGCTGTCTCTTGCACCTGTTGCAGTACGTCTTTCCGAGCTTCTTGGCCAGGAAGTTAAATTCGTTCCCAGCCCTGTTGTTGTGGATGACACAGTAAGAGAAGCAGTAGAAGCTATGAAGGACGGCGAGATCATTCTTCTTGAGAACACTCGTTACCGTGCAGAGGAGACAAAGAACGGCGATGAATTCAGCAAGGACCTTGCTTCTCTGGCCGACGTATTCGTAAACGACGCTTTTGGAACTGCTCACAGAGCACACTGCTCCAATGTAGGCGTTACAAAATACATCGATACCTGCGTGGTAGGATATCTGATGCAGAAAGAAATCGACTTCCTTGGAAAAGCTGTCGAAACTCCGGTAAGACCGTTCGTAGCGATCCTTGGAGGCGCAAAAGTTGCTGACAAGCTGAACGTAATCTCCAACCTTCTGGAGAAATGCGACACTCTGATCATCGGCGGCGGTATGGCTTATACCTTCCTGAAAGCAAAAGGAATGGAAGTAGGCGCTTCTCTGGTGGACGATACAAAACTTGATTACTGTAAAGAAATGATCGCAAAAGCAGAATCTCTTGGAAAACAGCTTCTTCTTCCCACAGATACCGCTATTGCAAAAGCATTCCCGAATCCTATTGACGCAGAGATCGACGTAGACTATGTAGACTGCGACGCTATCCCGGCGGACGCTCTTGGACTGGATATCGGACCGAAGACTGCAGAAGCGTATGCAGAAGCTGCAAAGACAGCTAAGACTGTTGTATGGAACGGACCGATGGGCGTATTCGAGAATCCGGTTCTTGCAAAAGGAACAATCGCAGTTGCGAAAGCTCTGGCAGAGACAGACGCTACAACGATCATCGGCGGCGGCGATTCCGCAGCAGCAGTAAACCAGCTTGGATTCGGCGATAAGATGAGCCACATTTCCACTGGCGGCGGCGCTTCTCTGGAATTCCTGGAAGGCAAGGAACTGCCTGGCGTAGCGGCAGCCAACGACAAGTAAGATATTTTTTAGGACAAGCGGAGGCGCAGTCCGAATTTAGCGAATCGAATGTCATGATAAAATAAGGAGAAAAGAAAATGGCAAGAAAGAAAATTATCGCTGGAAACTGGAAAATGAACATGACTCCCAGCGAAGCAGTAAAATTAGTGGAAACTCTGAAACCTCTGGTAAAGAATGACGAAGTAGACGTAGTATTCTGCGTACCGGCTATCGATATTGTTCCGGTTGTAGAAGCAACAAAGGGTACCAATATCCAGGTTGGCGCTGAGAATATGTATTTTGAGGAGAAAGGCGCTTACACAGGCGAAATCTCCCCGAATATGCTTACAGACGCAGGTGTTAAATATGTAGTTCTCGGACATTCTGAAAGAAGAGAATATTTCGGAGAGACAAATGAAGATGTAAACAAGAAAGTGCTGAAAGCTCTTGAGCATGGAATCACTCCGATCATGTGCTGCGGCGAAACTCTGACTCAGAGAGAGCAGGGCGTGACTATGGATTTCATCCGTCAGCAGGTTAAGGTTGGATTCCAGGGCGTTACAGCAGACCAGGCGAAAACGGCAGTGATCGCTTATGAGCCGATCTGGGCTATCGGAACAGGAAAGACCGCTACAACTGAGCAGGCTCAGGAAGTTTGCGCCGGAATCCGCGCATGCATCGCTGAAATTTACGATGAAGCTACCGCAGAAGCAATCCGCATTCAGTACGGCGGATCCGTAAACGCTGCAACAGCTCCGGATCTGTTCGCACAGGCTGATATCGACGGCGGTCTTGTAGGCGGCGCTTCCCTGAAGGAAGACTTCGGAAAGATCGTTAATTACAAATAAGACACATGATTAATATGTGACAGACAGAAACACCATCAGATATCACTGGGAATTCCAGAATCTGATGGTGTTTTTATTATGGCAGTATAAAAGTAACGTCTCCGTCTCCGGCTTCAAACGTCACCCGCTTTGCGGTTCCTCCGTATTCGCCGTCCCGGTGTATCTTCCGGGGAGAGGCGCTGCGGAGCTCTATTTTCTTTCCTTCCAGGATAGTGATCCCCCGGAAGCCGGTGTGCCGCCCGAAATAGGCGGTGGGGAAAAGGAAAAGTATCTTCAGGGGATGCATGTCATGTACCACCATGCAGGAAAGTCTTCCGTCGTCCGGACGGGCCGCCGGGCAGAAACGGAACCCGCCGCCTTCAAACGGGAGATTCATACCGGTGACAAAATGAACCTTGCGGAAAATCTGCTTCTGTCCATCCACAGATACCGCCATGTCACAGGGAGGATAGGTGAAAAGCAGACGCACCGCCGTAAAAGCGTAGATCAGGTTCCCGAGACGGAACCGGTTCAGCAGCTTTTTGACACGGGAGCGGGATACTTTATAACAGATTTCCGCATCATATCCCAGACCGGAGCTGATGGCGAAGAGCGAAGTATGTTCATTGCCGCGGACACGGCCGAGATCCAGCGGAACGGTCCGTTCGGCCTTGAGGATATACATAAGCGCTTCTTTAGGATCAGAAGGGAGCCCCATCCCTCTGGCAAAATCGTTTCCGGAGCCTACAGGAATATATCCCAGGGTTATCCCGGAAACGCCGGCAAGTCCGTTCAGTACCTCATTCAGGGTTCCGTCGCCGCCAAGGACAACAAGGCGGTTCCCGGGCAGACGGGAGGCGAGCCTTCGGGCCAGTTCTGTGCCGTGGCCTTTATGTCGGGTAAAATAAGCTTCATGAGAAACACCCTGTTTTTGCAGCACACGGTGTACTTTATGCCATATAGGATTTCCCTGTCCGGAGCCGGAGAGGGAATTGATGATAAAGAAATATTTCATGACAAAATTCTCCCTGATTATTCTTCTGTCATTATAGCAAGTCTGCAGGGTGGTATCAATCCGTTTTGACCCCGAGAGCATAAATATGTTATAATAACCGAAAAGTGGTTATTATATTCGTGCTGCAAGGGAGGGGATTTTGTGGTTACGATCAAAGAAATTGCGCAGCAACTGGGTGTCAGTCCCACTACAGTATCAAATGTTCTGAACGGCCGGACGGGAAAAATGTCGCCGGAGACACGCCAGAAGGTACAGGAAGCCCTGATACAGAACCATTATGTTCACGAAAGCCGCCGCGGGGATGACGAACCGGTGACACATTACGTTGCTGTCTACTGCTGCCTGGGCGACAGGGAACATATCCTGATGGATCCCTTCTGCGGAGAGCTTCTGGAAGCCGCGGAGCGGGAATTGAGGAAGTATGGACGCACCATGGTATGCGGAGTTGTCGACGCAAATGAGGATTTTGATGAGCGTCTGAAGTGCAGCGGCCTGGAAGGGGCCGTGATCCTGGGGTGCCTGGAGGAGAACTGTGAACCTCTTGCCAGAAGAACCGGGTTTCCTATTGTGTTTATAGATTCCGGGAGAGGCAATTATGACAATATCGGCCTTCAGGATTATGAGGGAGGCTACGAGGTCGCCAGCTATATGCTGAAGCAGGGAAACGATAAAATTGCTTTTTTCTGTGACCAGAGGGACCCCGTAGGGGCAGACGGAGAAAGATACAGGGGATTTCTGGACGCGGTGAAAAAATACGGCGCCTCTTTTTCCAAAGAAGAGGATTATATTTTTCTTCCCGCGGATAAACATCTCCGCCATGAAGTGCTGCGCCGTTTCGCCAAAACCGCGAAAGCTAAAGGCTATACAGGAGCTTTTTTCGTATATGATCTGCTGGCCAACGAGGGGATCAATATCTTCTTTTCTCAGGGACTGAATGTGCCGGAGGATATTTCCGTAGTGGGATTTGACGATAATATTTACGCCAGATTATCAAGGCCGGCGTTGACGACAGTGCGCCAGAGCCCTGCGGAGAAAGGCAGGGCGGCGGTGAATCTTCTGATGAAAAGAATCTACGGGGAGGAAGTTCTGGTGCCCAACCTGCAGCTTCCCACAGAACTGATCGTCAGGGAGAGCGTTGCCAATCGCACGGTGAGACAGCTGTAGTTTCTCAAGCGCGCGGGTTACTGATCCGCCGGGATGGAACAGCAATCTTTTATCAGAGAAGACAGAACGGTCTCAGGCCGGGAGCAGGGAGATGATCCCTGAACTCCCGGCTTTTTTACTGTTGTTTTTCACAAAATCCAGTGTGTTTTCTTGTGAAATATATTGGTTTTGCCGCACACTTATTGCAAAACCTGACGCAACCAACTAGTTTTTATGTTAAAGAAAGGGAAAGGAAGGGTAAAGTATATGGGTGACAGTGCGAAGAAATGGTGGCAGACGGCAGTGATCTATCAGATTTATCCCAGAAGCTTCTGCGACAGCAACGGGGATGGAATCGGAGATCTTCAGGGTATTATTCAGAAGCTTGACTATATTCAGAAACTGGGCGTCGACGCCATCTGGCTATCTCCGGTATACCGCTCTCCCCAGGATGACAACGGTTATGATATCTCCGATTATCAGGATATTGATCCCATGTTCGGCACTCTTGCCGATATGGACGAGCTGATCGCCGAGGCGGCCAGACGGCATATCCGGATCATCATGGATCTGGTGCTGAACCATACTTCTGATGAGCATCCCTGGTTTGTGGAGGCGAAAAAAGGGAAAGATAATCCGTATCATGATTATTATGTGTGGAGAGACGGAAAAGAAGGCGAATATCCCAATGAACTGAAATCCGCTTTTTGCGGACCTGCCTGGGAATGGGTCCCGGAATGCGGACAGTATTATCTCCATCAGTTTTCCGTAAAGCAGCCGGATCTGAACTGGGAGAATCCGAAAGTACGTGAGGAGATCTACAGGATGATCAACTGGTGGGTGGACCGCGGCGTAGGCGGGTTCAGGCTGGATGTGATCGATCTGATCGGAAAGGAACCGGATTCTATGGTGATGGCCGAGGGAAAGATGCTCCATCCCTATTTAAAAGAGATGAGTAAAGCGGCTTTCCGAAGAAATAATCTTGTGACCGTGGGGGAAACCTGGAGCGCAACGCCTGAGAGCGCGTGGCTTTACAGTAATCCGGACGGCAGTGAGCTTTCCATGGTGTTCCAGTTTGAACATATGGTCCTGGACCAGAAGGGAAATGTGAAATGGGATCTGGCGCCGCTGCCCTTCGTAAAGTTCAAGCAGGTTTTATCGAAATGGCAGAAAAAACTGGAAGGAAAAGGATGGAACAGCCTGTTTCTGGAAAATCACGATTTGCCTCGTTCCGTGTCGCGGTTCGGCGACGATGGAAAATACCGGGTGCAGTCCGCAAAAATGCTGGCGGTCATGCTTTATGGAATGCAGGGTACCCCTTATATTTACCAGGGCGAAGAGCTTGGCATGACAAATGTGAAATTCGATATTGAAGACTATAGGGATATTGAACTTCTGAACATGTATAAAGAGAGGATCAGCGAGGGATATGACGAGAAGGATGTGATGCAGTCTATTTACGCAAAAGGCAGAGATAATGCCAGAACGCCGATGCAGTGGGATGAGAGCCCTAACGCGGGATTTACATCGGGTACTCCGTGGATCCGCTGTAATCCCAATTACACAATGATCAATGCAGAAGAAGCAATGATAAATAGAGACTCTGTTTTCTATTTTTATCAGAAGCTGATCAGACTGCGGAAAACAGAAAAGATTTTTACCGAAGGAGTCTACAGGCTTCTTCAGGAGGAAAATGAAAGTATTTTCGCATATACCAGAGAGACGCCGGAAGAGACGATGCTGGTGCTTTGTAACTTCCGCGGTAAGGAAGTTCTCTGCGTACTGGAGGAGGGCTGGAAGGACGGAGAAGTGCTGATTGCCAATTATGACACCCCATACCGGGAAGGCGTGCTCCGGCCTTATGAAGCAAAGATCATAAAAAAGAGAAAGGAGGGCTTTCACGCATGAAAAAATGTATGAAAGGAAAAATGGCGGCAGGAGCTGCTGCGGCAGCCGCCCTAGCGGCAGTCCTGTCAGGCTGCGGAACTGGGGAGGATAATGGAAAAGTGACCATTGAGATGATCCAGAGTAAACCAGAGACGGCTGTTTATTTCGACAAGGTGGAAGAAGAGTTCAATGCCACCCACGATGATATTGAACTGATCATCGATTCTCCCAATGATGCTAACACTATTCTGAAGACTCGTTTTATCCGGGAGGACTATCCTGATATCATTGCCATAGGAGGAGATATCAACTATTCTAATTATCTCGATTCAGGTATGCTGATGGATATTTCTGATTACGAGGGGCTAAACAGTATCAAACAGGCTTATCTGGATATTGACAAAGAGCTGGAATTTGTTCCTATGGATGGAATATATGCGGTGCCCTATGTGGCAAATGCGGCAGGAATACTTTATAACAAGGATATTTTTGACGAGCACGGATGGACGATCCCGACTACCTGGGATGAGCTGACAGTTCTTTGTAAGGAAATACAGGATGCGGGGCTGCAGCCCTTCTATTTTGGATTCAAGGACAGCTGGAATTGTCTGGCTCCCTGGAATGCAATCTCTGTAGACTTGGCCCCATCTGATGTATGTGCGCAGGTGAATCGCGGCGAGACAACATTTACAGATAATTACCGGGAAGTTGCAGAGAAAACGAAAGCTCTTCTGGAGTTTGCCCAGGATGATCCATTTGCCTATAGTTACAACGATGCCTGTACTGCATTTGCGAGAGGGGAATCAGTAATGTTCCCTATCGGCAGCTATGCTGTGCCGCAGATACAGTCTGTGAATCCGGATATTAATATCGACTCTTTCGTGATGCCGGCCAGCAACGATCCGGACCAGAATGTGCTGAATTCCGGAAATGATCTTCAGTTTTCTGTGATGGCGGAATGCGAGCATAAAGAAGAGGTTTACGAGGTGCTGGATTTCTTGCTGGAGGATAAGAATCTGCAGGCATATATTGACGATCAGAACGCGATACCCTGCAAAGAGGGGGATTTTGATCTGGCGCCCATGCTGGACGGTATGAAATCCTACATTGAAGAAGGCAAAGTCGTGGACTATCAGGATCATCATTATCCCAGCGAAATGTCAGTGGATGCCATGATCCAGACATATCTTCTGGACGATTCTGAAAATGCCACGGACACATTCCTGGAAAAATTCGACAGGGAATGGGCCCGTTATAACCGGGATCTGATACAGAAAGTGCAGGATTATATGGACGAGCATCCGGATGCTGAATAGGAAGGGGGA
>DWVA01000126.1 GCA_019120475.1 Candidatus Blautia intestinipullorum
GTCCTTGTGCCGCTTCTGCTGTTTACGGCCACTCTTTATGGATTCCGGGAATCTCAGATAAGAAATTCAGAAAATATGCAAATAGATAATACCGCAAATTATGATATCACCATCGCAGACTCTGTTACCGGCCGGGACAGTCTTCAGATCATGACGAAAGATCTTCTGATAACTGCTTTTGTTATCCTTGTGTTTACCAGCGTATCGGTAGGTCTGTGGATATACAGAAGCATCGCGGCGCCTCTTGTAAAGCTCCGAAGGGCTACTCAGAATATAAAAGAGGGAAATCTTGATTTTGTTCTGGAAGTGGAGGGGGCGGACGAATTCTCAGAGCTGTGCAGAGACTTTGAGGAAATGCGCAGAAGGCTTAAAGAATCAGCGGAAGAAAAGATCGTTCTTGATAAAGAAAACAAAGAGCTGATCAGCAACATCTCCCATGATCTGAAAACCCCCATTACGGCTGTAAAGGGCTATGTGGAGGGAATTATGGACGGCGTGGCGGACACTCCGGAGAAAATGGACCGCTATGTAAGAATTATCTATAATAAAACAAATGAAATGGATCATCTGATCAACGAGCTTACTTTTTATTCCAAAATCGACACCAACAGAATCCCCTATGTATTCAGCAAACTGAACGTAGACGACTATTTTGCGGACTGCGCGGAGGAAGTGGGACTGGAGCTGGAGACAAGAGGAATACAGCTTTACTACGCCAATTATGTGGACAAGGATGTTCTTGTCATTGCGGACGGAGAGCAGATCCGCCGGGTGATCTACAATATTGTCAGCAACGCCATCAAATATATGGATAAAGAAAAAGGCGTGATACAGATCCGTGTGAAGGATGTGGGAGATTTTATCCAGGTGGAAATTGAAGACAATGGAAAGGGAATCGCGGCGAAAGACCTGCCGAATATCTTTGACCGTTTTTACAGGACCGATGTATCCAGGAATTCTTCCAAGGGAGGAAGCGGGATCGGACTTTCCATCGTCCGTAAGATCCTGGAGGATCACGGCGGGAAAGTCTGGGCCACCAGCCGCGAAGGGATCGGTACGATCATGTATTTTGTTTTAAGAAAATACCAGGAGGTACCAGTAAAATGAGTAAAATACTGATTATTGAAGATGAAGAGGCCATTGCAGACCTGGAAAGGGATTATCTGGAGCTTTCCGGATTTGAGGTGGAGATTGCCAACAGAGGAGACACAGGTCTTGAGAAAGCCATGAAGGAAGCCTATGATCTTATCATTCTTGATCTGATGCTTCCGGAAGTGGACGGATTTGATATCTGCAGACAGATACGTCAGGAGAAAAACACGCCGATCATTATGGTCTCCGCAAAAAAGGACGATATCGACAAGATCCGGGGGCTGGGTCTGGGAGCGGACGATTATATGACAAAGCCTTTCAGTCCAAGCGAACTTGTGGCAAGGGTAAAGGCGCATATGGAACGATATAACCGTCTTGTGGGCTCCAGCGCGGCTAAAAATGATATCATTGAGATCAGAGGGATCAAGATTGATAAGACGGCAAGAAGGGTATGGGTCAATGGAGAGGAAACAACGTTTACCACAAAGGAATTTGACCTTCTGACTTTTCTGGCGGAGAATCCGAACAGGGTATTTACAAAGGATGAGCTGTTCCGGGAAATCTGGGATATGGAGTCGGTAGGAGATATAGCTACCGTTACTGTCCATATCAAGAAAATAAGAGAAAAAATAGAGTTTAACACCGCAAAACCCCAGTATATTGAAACAATATGGGGAGTGGGATACCGGTTCAAGGTCTGACGTGTCATATATGTAGCGTTAATGTACTCCGGCGTATACATGTTTTTGTATATGCCGGTAATTTTTTTTGAGAGAAAATTGATTTTATACAGGGAAAAAGAAATTTTTTATAAATTGAAACAGGACAAAATACGATAAAACAATAAAAAGTACTAAAAACTAATAAAAAATCATTGACAAATATAGAGGATATTGTTATACTTAATTCAACAAATTTAGACTAAGTATTTTTTATGAGTATGCAAAGGGGCATGTTATTTATTTGATTTCTAACTATACACTGCAAAGATGCAAAAAGTAAGAAATGCTTTTTTTGTACCCTTAATTTTAAAAGAATTTGTAACAAGTCAACAAATAAAACACGGAAAAGGAGAGAAGTTTATGAAAAACCGCAAAAAAATTATTGCAGCCCTTCTGGCAGGTGCAATGACGCTGTCCATGGGCACAACTGCTTTTGCAGCAGAAGCAGAAGACGGCTATGCAGTGAAGGCAACCAACACTGAGGCAAAATCACCGGACAATGATCTGGTAATCGCCATTGAAGGAAGCGTAAGCTCCATGGACCCGGCAAACATCCCGGATACCAGCGCTATTTCTGCAACACGCGGATGTTATGAGATGCTTGTTCATTTCAACAAAGATCAGGAACTGGAAGGACAGCTTGCAGAATCATGGGAAGTTTCCGATGATTCCCTTACATATACTTTCCATCTCCGTGAAGGCGTAAAATTCTCAGATGGAACAGATTTTAACGCGGAAGCTGTTAAAGCAAACTATGACCGTGTGCTTGATCCGGAAAACAATCTTCGTCAGAGAAGAAACTTTATTGAAACCGCAGACGACGGCACAGAGACTCCCCGTGTAGAGAGCGTGGAATGTCCGGATGAGTATACCGTAGTATTCAAGCTTACAAAAGCATGGTCTCCGTTTATCAACCGTATGACCCAGTTCTGCATCATCAGCCCTGCCGCTCTTGAAGAGTATGGCAACGATATCATGAACCATCCGGTAGGAACCGGCCCGTTCATCTGTACAGAATGGGAAGAGGGAGATCACACTACCTTTGAGAAAAATGAAGATTATTGGGGCGAGCCGGCTTCTGTAGATACAGTTACCATCAAAGAAGTGCCGGAAGCAGGATCCCGTACAGCTATGCTTCAGACAGGCGAAGCCGACATGGTTTATCCGATGCCCGCAGACCAGATCCAGGCGATCAGCGGAAACGACGACATCAATGTTCTGACAGCAGATTCCAATATTATGAGATATGTAACTCTGAATATGAACCTGGAGCCTCTTTCTGATGTAAGAGTACGTCAGGCAATGAACTACGCGATCGACAAAGACGCTTATATCCAGGTTATGTATTCCGGATACGGCAAACCTGCAACCTCTATCGTTCCTTCCATCATCGGAGGATATGAAGAGCAGGAAGCTTATACTTATGATCTTGACAAAGCAAAAGAACTTATGAAGGAAGCCGGATATGAAGACGGATTCAGCCTTACTCTCTGGGGAGACAACTCCACTCAGGAGATCAAGGGTATGACATTTGTTCAGCAGCAGCTTGCTCAGATCAATATCGACGTAGAAGTTCTTCCTATGGAGCCGGCTACAGTAAGCGATAAGATCTATGTAGATGAGGATGAAGCTGAAGTTAATATGTGGTATGTAAACTGGTCAGCATCAGACTTCACTATGGACGGTTCTGTTCGTTCTCTGCTTTACAGTACTATGTGTCCGCCTGTCAGCGCCAACACTGCATACTTCAGAAATGAAGAGTTCGACAGCCTGTTAGACCAGGGTCTTGCAACTGCTGACGAAGCCGAACAGGCAGATATTTATGCACAGGCTCAGGAAATTGCATGGGAAGAATGCCCGTGGCTGTTCCTTGGAAACGATGAGCTTCTGTACTCTACCAAGTCTTATCTCTCCGGCGCATTTGTAGCTCCGGACGGCGCATTTGACTTCTCACAGGCTGTACTTGCACAGTAAAGAGTAAAGAAAGATATTTCAGGAGATTACAACAGAATAAATAACTGGGGCGACAGGCGCCGCAGCATATGATAACAGAACAAAGATGTTCTGAATTGAGAACTGCCGTTCAGCCGTCTGTGAACCATTCACAGATAGGCGGACGGCAGTTTTTCTAATGTTTCATAAGGAGGTAAAAAAATGGGTCGTTATTTTATTAAGCGTTTACTCAGCACGATCCCTCTTCTGCTGGTAATTTCTTTCCTGGTATTCATGTTTATCCACATGATCCCCGGAGATCCGGCGAAATTAATTGCAGGTCAGGATTCTACAAAGGCGGAGGTTGAGAAAGTAAGAGAACAGCTTGGGCTGGATCAGCCCCTGCTGAAACAGTATGGTCAGTATATGAAGGGTCTTGTAACAGGTGATCTCGGAGATTCTATCCGAAACGGAAAATCTGTAGTGGAGACCATTGCACCCAGATTAAAGCCTACTATTATGCTGACAGTTTCCGCCATGATCTGGGCGACGATCATCGGCGTTGCGCTTGGTATCATTTCCGCTGTATTCCATGGAAGAATTCTGGATTATATCGGAATGATCATCGCAATCTCCGGTATATCCGTACCAAGCTTCTGGCTGGGCCTGGAACTGATACAGGGATTCTCGGTAGCGCTGAACTGGCTGCCTACAGGAGGCCTGGATTCCTGGCAGAGCTATATTCTTCCCTCACTGACAATGGGAGCCGGAATTATGGCAATCCTGGCTCGTTTCACCCGTTCCTCCATGCTGGAGACCATGAGAGAAGATTATGTGCGTACAGCAAGAGCAAAAGGTCTGAAGGAATCCCTTGTTGTTATGCGTCATGCTTTTAAAAACTCACTGATTGAGATTGTCACTGTCGCGGGACTTCAGATCGGCGGTCTTCTTTCCGGTTCCGTTATGGCTGAAACAGTATTCTCTATTCCCGGACTTGGACGTCTTCTGGTAGATTCTATCAACTTCCGTGACTATAAGGTTGTGCAGGCGCTGCTTCTCTTCTTTGCGGCGGAGTATATTTTTATCAACCTGATCGTGGATGTACTCTATGGAGTGATCAACCCGAAAGTGCGTTATGATTAATTAGGAGGGAAAAAGATGGCACAGACAAATACAAATTTAGAAAATAACAAATTTGCTGCTGCTGAAGAGCTTCCCAAGGCAAAAAGCAGAGTAAAAGAGTTTGTCAAGAAATTCTGCAAGCGGAAAACTGCAGTGATTTCACTGATATTCATTTTGTTTATTATTCTTATGGCGATTATCGCGCCCTTGATTGTTCCTTACGCGCCGGACCAGCCGGACTACAGCAGCCTGCTTCAGGGACCCAGCGCCAAACATTTCTGGGGAACAGACGAGTTCGGACAGGACGTATTCAGCCGTCTGATGGTAGGAAGCAGACTTTCCCTTTCCTGCGCTCTGATCGCGACGATCGTAGGTACTATTGGGGGGGTTATTCTGGGACTTATCGCAGGATTCTACGGAGGATTTATTGATTCTCTGATCATGAGATGCTGCGACGTGCTTTTTGCGTTTCCCGATATCCTTCTTGCTATCGCTGTTGTGGCGATCATCGGCCCAGGTATGGTCAACGTTATGATCGCCGTCGCGGTGTTTACGGTACCTTCCTTTGCCCGTATCATACGAAGCGCCACAATATCGGTAAAGGGCTCTCTGTATGTGGAGGTTGCCCGTTCTCTGGGATGTAAGAACAGCCGTATCCTTTTTGTTCACGTATTCCCGGGAACGATCCAGTCCATGATCGTAAACTTTACCATGCGTATCGGTACTGCGATCCTGGCGGCTTCGTCCTTAAGCTTCCTGGGATTCGGAGCAAATGTTACGGAGCCTGACTGGGGCGCTATGCTTTCCACCGGACGTAACTACCTGAACACAGCGCCTCATATGGTACTGTTTCCCGGTATCCTGATCTTCCTTACCGTTCTTGCGTTTAACCTTCTTGGCGACGGTCTGAGAGATACTCTGGATCCGAAGATGAACTAGGGAGGAAGAAGCTATGTCAGAAAAATTATTGGAAGTAAAAAATCTCCGAACAGAATTTAAAAGAGATAAAACATGGGTTACGGCCGTAAATAACGTATCTTTTTCAATTAATAAAGGAGAGATACTCGGTCTGGTAGGAGAGTCCGGCTGCGGAAAATCAGTCACTTCTCTTTCCGTAATGCGGCTCCTGGCCAGAAACAGCAAGATTTCCAACGGGGAAGTGATCCTCAACGGCCATGATCTTCTGAAAGAAGATAAAAAGGGAATGAGAAAAATCAGAGGCCGGGAAGTGGCTATGATCTTTCAGGAACCGATGAATTCTCTGAATCCGTGTATGAGAATAGAGAAGCAGCTTACAGAAGCTATTCTTCTCCATAATAAATTTTCAAAAGAACAGGCTCATCAGAGAGCAGTGGACGTATTAAAATCCGTAGGTATCCCGGAGCCGGAGATGACTCTGAGAAGTTATCCTCACCAGCTTTCCGGCGGTATGTGCCAGCGTGTCATGATCGCTATGGCTATGTCCTGCGAGCCGGAGCTTCTCATTGCCGACGAGCCGACTACCGCTCTGGACGTAACGATCCAGGCGCAGATTCTTGAGCTGATGGAAGAGATCAGAGAAAAGAAAAATACAGGAATCCTTATGATCACCCATGACCTTGGCGTTGTTGCGGAAATGTGCAGCAGAGTTGTGGTTATGTATGCGGGAAGAATTGTAGAGGAAGCCCCTGTAGAGGAACTTTTCGCGGAGCCGAAGCACCCTTACACACAGGGACTGATCGCTTCCGTACCGAAACTTGGAAGCGGAGTAAGTTCACTTCCGTCAATCCCGGGAAGCGTACCGGATCTTTCCGTAATGCCCCAGGGATGCAAATTTGCTCCCAGATGCAAATACGCAACAGATATCTGCCGCCAGCAGGAGCCGGAGCTTCAGAGCCTTACCGGAGTTCACAAATGCAGGTGTCACCATACAGATAAACTTGGAAAGGAGGCGTAAGCGACGATGAGCGAACCATTAGTATCTGTAAAAAATATATCTAAAACATTTGCCGCCAATAAGGGCATGTTTTCAAAGAAAAAATTCGTTCACGCAGTAAATGACGTATCCTTTGATATTAAAGCCGGAGAAACCTTCTCTCTGGTAGGAGAGTCCGGCTGCGGAAAATCAACTACCGGAAAGCTGATCGATCACCTGATCATACCGGATTCCGGAGAAATCTGGTTTGAAGGAAAAGAAATCTCAAAGATATCACAGAATGAAATGAGACCTTTAAGAGCGGATATTCAGATGGTATTCCAGGATCCCTACGGTTCCCTGAACCCCAGAATGAAGGTACAGGATCTGATCGGAGAGCCGCTTTTGATCCACACAAAAATGACGGCCGGAGAGAGACTGAAAAAAGTCCATGAGCTTCTTAGAGTAGTAGGCTTGAGCCCCTCCCACGGAGAACGTTATCCGCATGAGTTTTCCGGAGGACAGCGCCAGCGTATCGGTATCGCGAGAGCTCTTACCGTAAACCCGAAGCTGATCATTGCCGATGAGCCGGTATCCGCCCTGGACGTTTCCATTCAGGCGCAGGTTCTGAATCTTCTTCAGCATCTGCAGGAGGAATATAACCTGACTTATCTCTTTATTTCCCATGACCTGAGCGTTGTGGAAATGATCTCCGACAGGATCGGCGTTATGTATCTTGGAACGATCGTGGAGACGGCGGAGAAAAAGGAACTTTATGCTCATCCGAAGCATCCTTATACCAGGGCGCTTCTTTCCGCGGTTCCGATCCCGGATCCGGAAAAGAAATCAAAACGTATCATCCTTCAGGGAGACCTTCCGAGCCCAAGCAATCCGCCAAGCGGCTGTCTTTTCCATACACGCTGTCCTCATTGCACAGAGAAGTGCAGAAGCCAGCGTCCGGAGCCGGTAGAGGTAACGCCGGGACATATTGTAAAATGTCATTATCCGGATCTCAGCGAGACTACAATTTAAAAATATCTGTATTTTAAGGCCAGACCCCGTTTTGCAGACGCAAGTAAGGGGAACTGGCCATATAAATCTAATGCTGTAAGAAATACTTCATAACAGGAGGAACGCCATGTACACGTTTAACAGAGAGGCTTATAACAGGAGAATGGAATGGTATCTTGACGCCAGATTCGGAATGTTTATCCACTGGGGACTTTATTCCATTCCGGCAAGAGGAGAATGGCTGAGGAGCGAAGAGGAAATTACAAAAGAAGATTACATGAAATATTTTGAGGAATTTAATCCCTCTGACTATGATCCGAAAGCATGGGCCCGGGCTGCAAAAGAAGCAGGCATGAAATATGTGGTTCTCACAGCGAAGCATCATGACGGATTCTGCCTTTATGACAGCCAGTATACAGATTTTAAATCCACAAATACAAAACTGGGACGTGACATAGTAAAAGATTTTGTAGAGGCAGTACGCGAAGAAGGATTAAAGGTAGGTCTGTATTTTACGATCATTGACTGGTATCATGACGATTATCCTCATTATGGAGACAAATTCCATCCTATGAGAAAAAATCCGGAATTTAAGAACGAGGGACGGGATTTTGACAATTACCTTACTTATATGCACAATCAGATCCGTGAAATCTGCACGAATTACGGCAAGATAGATCTTCTCTGGTTTGATTTCTCCTATGACGATATGCGGGGAGAAAAATGGAAAGCTACGGAGCTGATGAGTATGGTGCGCTCTCTTCAGCCGGATGTGATCATCGACAACAGGCTGGAATGCAGCGGAGAAGGACTGGGTTCCCTGGCAGCATGTGATCCTACGCCGTATCACGGGGATTTTGTAACTCCTGAAAAAATGATCCCCCCCAACGGCATCCAGGATGTGCAGGGAAACGATATTGCCTGGGAAGCCTGCGTGACCATGAACAATAACTGGGGATTCTGCGCTGTGGATCATTTCTTTAAGCCTGCTTCCATGCTGATCAAAAAGCTGGTGGAATGCGTATCAAAAGGCGGAAATATGATCCTGAACGTAGGACCGGACGCCAGAGGAAATATTCCGGAAGAGTCCATGAACATTCTGAAGGGAATCGGAGCCTGGATGAACAAAAACGGAAAAAGTATTTACGGCTGCGGAAAAACGCAGATGCCGAAACCGGATTACGGACGTGTGACCGGAAAAGGAAATCATCTGTATTTTCATCTGTTTGAAAATACCATCGGCCCTGTTCCTCTTCTGGGCGTTCCGAAGGACAAGGTAAAGGGAATCCGTTATCTGGCTACGGGAGCCGAAGTGCCGGTTTCCACAAGCTGGGTGCACAGCGATTATCCGGATATTGTTTTTGCCGATCTTGGTCCGGATCCGATACTGCCCGATCAGACAGATACAGTATTAGAGGTGATTCTGACAGAAGAGTAGAAAATGACCTCTGAGAATATAAAGGAGGTACCTATGTTTACAGAAGAAAGACATGTTGCCATTGAACAGTGCCTGCAGCAGAGGGGAAAAGTAAAGGTAAAAGAACTCAGTGAGAAATTTCAGGTATCGGAGGATTGTATCCGCAAGGATCTGAAAGCGCTGGAAAACGCCGGAAGACTGAAGCGTACATACGGCGGAGCGATCTTGTCCCAGGATTATCCTCTGCAGCGGGATGTCATTGACAGAAGAAATTATCATCTGGATAAAAAGAAGATCATTGCGGAAAAAGCTCTTGGACTTATCAAAAGCAACGAGACGATTTTTCTGGATATTTCCACTACCAATATCGAACTTGCGAAGCTTTTGGCGGAATCGAGGATGAGGGTAGTAGTTGTAAGCAACATGATCGACATTCTTCAGATCCTGGTAAAAAATCCCGCAATTTCCGTAATCGGAACAGGAGGGATCATGTACCAGACTGTAAACGGATTTATGGGAGCGGCTACGATAGAAGTGATCAAGCAGTACAGCTTCGACCGGGCGTTTCTTGGAAGCTGCGGGGTGGACATGGTGGATTTATCAGTGACTACACTGGGAGTTGAGGACGGCCTGACAAAGAAATCTGTTGTACAGAGCAGCAGACATAAGTATGTTGTAATGGAAAAAGAAAAATTCTATTTTAATGATTCCTACAAATTTGCTCATTTTGACGATATCAATGGAATTATAACGGATGAATATCCGGACAGTACTATTGTCAGCACTCTGGAGGCATCCGGAGTAAAGCTTATCTGAGGATAGTAATGATGGAGGCACAGAATGATAAACTTGGTAAAATGCAGCAGTAAAAATGC
>DWVA01000127.1 GCA_019120475.1 Candidatus Blautia intestinipullorum
GCGCAGAGAAGAGCGAAGAGGTGGAAAGATAAAGGGGAGATTCCAGGAAGATCTGTTTATTGATTATGGTGGACATCGTGTGACTGTTAAGGGGAATGATATAGAGCTATCCAATAAAGAGTTCGGAATTATCCGCTATTTATCCATGAATGCAGGTCAAGTTTTTGATCGTGAGAAGATTTATGAACATCTCTGGGGCCTGGAAGGGAATGGCGACAGCAGTGTGGTCAAGGAACATATTCGCAGAATCCGTCAAAAACTTTCTGCTTATACGGATAAAGAGTACATCGAAACAGTATGGGGAGTGGGCTACAGATGGAAAAAGTAAGAAAGTGTTTAGAAAAAATGTCCCTGAAGAAGACGTTGGTGTTGCTCTTTGTAATTAGCTTGGCGTCTGTGATGATTCTGGCAATTATTACAATATGGATTGCATCGGATGTCAGGCAGGACATTTTGGATAAGAGGCCGATTATAGTCTTGGATTATTCAGAACATCGGGTGGAAAATGATCAGGATATTAGCGGTCCGGAGGGGTTCCGTGTCACTGTAAATGATTTTCAATATGGATCCTTGGAGTGGAAGGATCAGGCTGCGTATTGGACCGCCGGGGTTTTGATGGCGGCTCTGCCAACAGTGTATGCGGCGGCAGCAGCGGTAATCACTGCCAGAATTTATTACAGGATAAAGCTGCGTACGCCGTTTCAACTTTTGAAAACGGGAATGGAACATATATCTGACCAAAATCTTGACTTTCAGCTCCGATGTACGCAGGAGGATGAGGCTGGGATGCTCTGCAGAATGTTTGAAGAAATGCGCACAGAGGTATACCAGAGTAATTCTCGAATGTGGGAGATGTTACAGGAGCGTAAATTGCTGACAGCTTCTGTTTCCCATGATCTTCGCACTCCCATAACGGTGGTAAAAGGATATTTGGAGTATCTACAGAAAGCAGAAAAGAGTGAAAAACTGTCAGAAGAGGTTCTGATACGAATCATTTCAGAGATGCAGCAGGCTGTTGCACGGATGGAAAGGTATATAGATTGCGTCAGGGATATACAAAATCTGGACGACATTGAGATAAGGAAAGAACCCTGTAGGATGATCGACCTGAAGGCAGACATAGAAAGAAGTTTTTCGCTGATAGCTGAGAAGCGTGGACGAAAGTTTCAGATACAGGATCATTTCAGGAGGGAAATTCTATATACAGACAGAGATATGTTGATGCGAATATTGGAAAATATATTTGATAATGCAGTAAGGTATTCGAAAAATTCTGTTATATTAAGGATTGAAGAAAATACTGAGAATATGAGTTTTACTGTAAAGGATGATGGCAACGGATTTTCTGAGGAGTCTCTGCAGAAAGCAGAGGGATATTTCTACAGTTCGGACAAGGAAAATGGGCATTATGGTATTGGCCTTTCTGTCAGCAGGGTTCTATGTGAAAAGCTAAACGGAACGATATCAATTTATAATGATAAAAATGGCGGAGCTTGCGTCCGGCTCAGGCTGAAAAACAGTGAATATTCTCATTAATTTACAAAAAGTAGACTTTTATATGAAATAATCTCCTTACATAAAATGTGAGGAGGTTTTTTTATGGAGATTGAGATCCGGAATCTGTGTAAAACATATGGTACGAAGTTGGTGTTGGACAACATTTGTATGAATATTCCGGAAGGTATGTACGGACTGCTCGGTGAAAACGGATCAGGAAAAACAACATTGATGCGGATTCTGGCGACAGTATTGGAACCGCCAAGCGGTAGTTTGAGGATTGACGGAACTGATCTGCGGATGAAGCACAAGATCCGTCAGGTAATTGGATATCTTCCTCAAGATTTTTCAGTTTATCCTTCTATGAGAGTGGAGGCGGCAATGGATTATCTTGGAGTTTTGTCCGAAATTCCCAGGTCGGTGCGTAGAGAACGGACAGATTTCCTACTGAAAAGGTTAAATCTTGACACTGAACGGCGGAAACGATTTAAGGATCTTTCTGGTGGCATGAAGCAAAGATTTGGTATTGCCCAAGCGTTATTAAATGATCCAAAATTTCTGATTATTGATGAGCCTACTGCGGGCTTGGATCCTGAGGAGAGAAACCGGTTTTATGATATTCTCACTGAACTGGCAGAGCATCGCAGCATCCTTATCTCGACACATATAGCAAGCGATGTAGAAGCTGTCTGTGCAAGGGCAGCAGTTTTAAGAGCAGGTCGGCTGATTTTTCAGGGGAGTATTCAGGAACTTGTGGAGAGTGGCGGAGGAAGTAACTTGGAAGAAAGCTATCTCAATATGATAAGAAGATTCCGTGAAGGAGGTGCCGGCAGATAATGTTTCTTAAAGAAATGAAAAAAACGGTATGTAGTGTAGTTTATTTGCTTTTTCTTGCCCTGATGATCTACAACTGGTACGAGAATTTTTATGGTGTGACTGAGAAGGAGATTAGAAAGGCCTACGAATCAGATTCGTCGGTATATTCTACGGTAACAGGAGGGGCAATACTGGCAGAACCTGATCCGGAGACGGGGAGTTATGGAACAAAATCAGAAGAAAATCCGGAGAAGATCATGTGCGGCGGCACAGATAAGCTGATCATTGAGTATCTGAATAACTCCTATGCAACATATCCAGTCAGTTATTATAAGGAAGTTATCTTAGACGAAGAAGAACAGGAAAAGATTCTCGAAATCATCCAGGAGATTACGGGACTTAATGAGGAGCAAATCAGCAATCTCCCAGATGATTATTTCCCCCGTGTAAACGGCAATATTATCCATATGGAGAGCGGAGCAGAAACTGAAATGGATATAGCAGCGGATATCGGGGAAGCGGATGTTGCTGCGGAGGCAAAAGATTATACAAAACACTTTATATCTCAGGTTACATACGATCGGTTTAAGGAATTAATGGCAGAAGCTTCGGATATCATTGGACCGGGATCCAATTATACCAGAGATAACCTGCTTTTGTATTATGGACAGGTAGAAATGGATTATGAAGAGGCAGTGGATGAATATCATACAACTATATACGACGACAAAGTGACTATTGCCTTTGCACGGCTGTTCTGTGACTATTTATCCAGAACATTGGGGCTTTATCCCGTTTTTCTGGCTGTCGCTATGTGGATGAGAGACAGAAGGTGCCGGATGCAGGAGTTAATCAATGTGAAAGCAATCGGTACCGCAAAATTAATTATAGTGCGATATCTTGCCCTTCTGGCAGCAGTACTTATTCCTGTCTTTCTTCTCAGCTTAGAGTCACTTGTTCCACTAGTTGAATTTTCTGTGGAGACAGGAATCGAGATTGATCTATTTGCATTTGCGAAATATATCCTGTGGTGGCTTCTGCCAACGTCTATGATAGTTCTGGCACTTGGGATGTTCCTGACCATTTTGACAAGAACGCCTGTGGCAGTAATCGTTCAACTAGTGTGGTGGTTTATGGACTCATCCTTTACGGAGTTAAGTGGAGACACTGGACTTTTTACACTAATGATTCGCCATAACCTTTTGAAAGGGAGCGAGTTGATCCGACAGGATCTGGGTATCATCTGGATGAATAGAGGGATTATGGCAGGGGTGGCCGTCTTGCTTGTTTTACTGTCCATAGTTATTTACGACATGAAACGGGGTGGAAAGCTTGAACAAAAAAATAAGATGCCGAAGTGGCTGGGAGCTCTTGCTAAGAGATTTTCCATTAGTATTTAAAAGCAGTCTTATCCTTACAGCTGTATATTTGGCGGCAATCCCTATGATCCGGGGAATATCCAATCTTGATCCGGCTCGATCGGCCGACTGCTTTTCAAGTTCCCTTTCCATATTGGGAATCATTCTGATTGTTCCGGCTATGCGGTGGGAAAGTGGCCAAGCCAATATGGGGCTAAAGGAACTGCTTCTTACCAAAAGCATATCACTGAGAGTGGTCCTGACATTTCGAGTTGTTGTATCTGTTCTGATATTATTGTGTTTGGTTACAGGATTTGCAATTGTTATGAGATGGTGTGGATGTGAATTTCCGTTTTGGATTTACATTTTTGCGGCAACAGGATATGCGATTTTTCTTGGACTAATGGGATTATTAACGGTTAGAATTAGCGGAAGTCAGACTGCTGGATACCTGAGTTCTTTGGGCTATTGGTCATTATGTGAGATGAAAGTGATTACGGAAAAGAGTTTGTTCTGGATGTTTCCAGTAATAAATGGCCATGTGGAAATTTATAAAGTAATCGTGCTGATAGCAGTAGATATTTTGAGCATTTCTATTTTTTTATATTTATCGAATCATTATTAGAAGCTGGTTATTATGAATGGTTAAGAAGAAATAAACACCAATAGATATTAGGCAACTGTGAAAAGCGGTTAATCAGCGCAGAATAACCGGGCAGTAGACACAGAGAGGATATAGAAGAAACTATATACGATCAGAACCCGCAGACTGAGAACTGACCGTATTTATGATAGTTCCATGTGATGTACAATCGCTGGGTAAATGACTATCCCCTACCCTGTTATCCTCTCTATGTTTCGCTTCTTTTTTTCTTTAACCCCGAACAATACAGTTTACTATTATTGGGATTTATGAAAGAAGTGGTTAAACCGGCAAAGAAATTGTAACCTCTAATCCATGCGGGGAATTGCTGGCAAAAGAAATGGTTCCCCGATGGGCATTTACGATCTGCGTTACTAGCTTTAGCCCCAAACCATGTTCTGATTTTCCGTCGCTGTCTTGGGTGCTTGCGATGTCATCCCCACGATTCAGTGTTTTCAGAAGTTCCGGCGCGATCCCTACACCATCATCCGTAACCGTGCAAAGGCAGTACCCGCTTTCTTCACCAACAGAAAGTGCGATCTTGCACCCTTTCGGATTATGAGTGACGCTGTTGCGGATCAGATTATCCAGAATACGCCGCAAAA
>DWVA01000010.1 GCA_019120475.1 Candidatus Blautia intestinipullorum
GGAATGAGAAAACAGGAAAAAATTTTTGTGATCGGACATAAAAATCCAGACACTGATTCTATTTGTTCAGCGATTGCCTACTGTGATATTAAGAACAGAACCTTTCAGAATAAGAAATATGTTCCGAAAAGAGCCGGACAGATCAATGAGGAAACTGAATACGTTCTGAACCGTTTCGGTATTCAGCCTCCGGGATATCTCAGCAATATCGGAACACAGGTGAAGGATATGGATATCAGGGAGAGTCCGGACGCGGACAAAAGCATGTCCCTGAAAAACGCCTGGGATCTGATGCAGGAAAACAGTATTGTATCCCTTCCCATCCGTGATAAGGACGGATGTCTGGAAGGTCTTATCACCATCGGGGATATTGCAAAAACATATATGGACACCACGGACAGTTATCTTCTCTCCAGAGCAAAAACCCAGTACAGGAGAATTGCGGAGACACTGAGCGGAGAAGTGGTGGAAGGAAACGAGCATGGATATTTTGCGGAAGGCAAGGTACTGGTGGGAACTGCAGATCCGGATATGCTGAAGGAATATGTAAAAGAAAATGATATGGTGATCCTCGGAAACAGAGAAGAGGATCATCTGCAGGCCATTGAACAGAACGTAAGCTGCATCATTGTGGGGATGGGGATCAAGATCACCGAAAAAGTGCTAAAGCTTGCCCATGAAAAGCATATTGTGGTGATTTCCTCCCCCCATGATACGTTTACGATCTCCAGGCTGATCAATCAGAGTATTCCGGTAAAATACATTATGAAAACGGATAATCTGGTTACTTTCCATACAGAAGATTTTACGGATGATATTCAGGAAATCATGATCAAGCACCGCCACCGCGCTTTCCCTGTGATAAATCAGAGAGGAAAATGTATAGGAACGATTTCCAGAAGAAATTTTCTTGATATGCATAAAAAGAAGGTGGTCCTTGTAGACCACAATGAAGAGAGTCAGGCGGTAGATAATATTGACAAAGCTGAGATCCTGGAGATCATCGACCATCATAAGCTGGGCTCTCTCCAGACGATGCAGCCGATCAGTTTCCGGAATGAGCCTGTGGGCTGTACGGGAACGATCATGTATCAGATCTATGGAGAGCAGAAGCTGGAAATTCCTCAGAAAATCGCAGGACTTCTCTGCGCGGCGATCATTTCGGATACGCTGATGTTCCGTTCGCCTACCTGTACGCTTCAGGATAAGATGGCAGCGGGAGCTCTGGCGCTTATCGCTGATATCTCTATTGAGGAATTTGCAAAGGAAATGTTCCAGGCGGGAAGCAATCTTAAAGATAAAGCTCCGGAAGAAATTTTCTATCAGGATTACAAGAAGTTTATCGCAGAAGGCGATATTACCTTCGGAGTCGGCCAGATCAGCTCCATGGATGATGAGGAGCTGAAGGTGATCAAAAAGAAACTGCAGCCTTTCATGGTCAGCGAATGCGGACGCCATGGAGTGACAAGAGTATATTTTATGCTTACAAGTATTATGAGCCGCTCTACGGAACTTCTGTTTTATGGAGAGGGCAGCCGGGAAATGGCGGAAAGCGCCTTCCAGATGGAGCCTGAGGGGGACTCTTTTTACCTGAAAGGAGTTGTGTCCAGAAAAAAACAGTTGATTCCCGCTTTAATGGAAGCTGCTCAGATGATGTCGGGAGATTTTGCGTAAGGAAAGAGAAAAAGAATGCCGGAGAAGGCAGAACGGAACTCCGGCATTCTTTATGATAAAAGCAATCAGGAGGAAAAAATGTCGAAACAGAGCTGGAAACCAGGAAATATGCTGTATCCGCTGCCGGTAGTCATGGTGAGCTGCACTGACGGAAAGGGAAAGGACAATATTATCACAGTCGCCTGGGCGGGTACAGTCTGCACAAATCCGCCTATGGTTTCTGTTTCTATCCGTCCGGAACGATATTCTTATCATATGATAAAGGAAACAGGAGAGTTCTGTATCAATCTTACAACAGAAAAGCTGGCGTTCGCGGCAGATTACTGCGGAGTAAAGTCAGGAAAGGATACGGACAAATTTAAGGAAGCCGGCCTTACCAGAGAAAAGGCTGAAATCATAAAAGCGCCCATGATAAAGGAATCTCCGGTATCTATTGAATGCCGCGTGAAGGAGGTTTTGGATCTGGGATCCCATCATATGTTCCTGGCTCAGGTAGAGGCGGTTCACGCAGATGAGGCATATTTGGATGAAACAAACAGGTTTGACCTGAATCTGGCAAAGCCTGTCGTATATTCCCATGGCGAATATCTGGGAACAGGAAGGAAAATAGGCACCTTCGGCTACAGTGTGAAAAAGGCGAAAAAGAAGGTCAGAAAACGCTGAGATCTACCGGGGATTGCAGAATCTGCTGTTTTATGATAAAATTTGGTAGTACGGCAGTAAGAACTGTCAATATTGGAGGAAATATGAATAATCTTATATTGATAGGAATGCCCGGAGCAGGAAAAAGTACGATCGGAGTAGTTCTTGCAAAGGTGCTTGGCTATCAGTTTCTGGATTCGGATCTTCTGATCCAGAAACAGGAAAAAAGAAAACTCCATGAGATCATAGCCCAGGAAGGCTATCATGGATTTCAGCAGATTGAAAATCAGGTTAATGCGTCCATAGATACGGAAAATTCGGTGATCGCCACGGGCGGAAGCGTAGTTTACTGCGAAGAGGCTATGAGACACCTGAAATCTATAGGAACAGTCATTTATTTAAAATTATCTCTGCAGTCGTTGTCACAGCGTCTCGGCAATCTGAAAGGACGGGGAGTTCTTTTGAAAAAAGGCCAGTCGTTAAAAGATCTGTATGATGAGAGAAGTCCTCTTT
>DWVA01000128.1 GCA_019120475.1 Candidatus Blautia intestinipullorum
AACTCTGTCGGGGGGATTATTTAGAGCCAGCAGCTACGGAACTTCTGAAATGGCCCCAGGCGGCAAAGCGTGTCCAGCAGCTCATTGATCAGGAAATGTACCTGAAAGCAGGGGATTATTCCCGTATGCCAGTCTATGAGCGGGAAGTTCTGGCCAGGAGGATCATTGGTTTTTATTCTCGTATGCCGGAGGAAATCGAACGTCCATTTAAGGCGGATCTGCTGAATGAAGATGCCAGGAAACGCCTGCCGGGGCTTCTGGAAGAACCGGAGACAGCGGAAAGGCTTGTGTCGCAGATGGACGCTGCCCTTGCCGCCCTGCCCCTGGATTTCCCGGAGTATGAGGAGCGGGCGGAGACGCTCTCTGTGATCCATGATTATATAGAGGGAACCTATACGATTTTTCCGGAGAAAAAGAAAGAAATCGAAATCGAGGGGAGAGGACAGCAGTTGTCCCTTTTTGATTTTATGGGGGATGGCATAGAGGAGCCGGAACCGCCGGAGTCTGTGGCAGAGAAAGAAGAAAATGCGGCGACACTTCCGGAAACGGAAACTGCAGCAGAGAATGAGGAGGAAACACACATACCTGTTCTGGAGACACAGGAAACGGATGAACCGGGGCAGGAAGCGGAACTAGAACCAGAAAAACAGGAGCCAAAGAAAGCAGAGACTTTGGATCTAAGGCAGCCGGGGGTAACTTTATCGGATGAAGAACTGGACGAAGCCTATGCCGCTATAGAAGAAAACATCCAGGAAACCATGAGGCAGGCAGGCGTCTCTTTTGAACTGTTTTCCCCGGAGCAGATGGATGTGATTTATGCCGCTGCTGAAAAAGGGCAGGATATAGCGCCGGTTTTAAATCCGGAGTTTTCCCCGGAACAGATGCAGTTGATTCTTGACGTACTGGAACGTCTGGAGACGGACAATCAGGCGGTGGTAAAGCGGGAGCTTTCGCACCTTACCACAGAAGTGATGTCCCTGGACACCATCAATACCATCCGGCAGTATTACCATATCCCCCTGGAGCCGGAGAAAAAGGAGCTGGCCCCGGCTGCAGAATGGCAGGAAAGGGCGGTCAATTTCCGTATCACCGATGATGCCCTTGGAACCGGGAGTCCGAAAGATAAGTTTCGTGCCAACATGGACGCTATCCGGCTGCTTCATCAGATCGAGCAAGAAGGGCGGACAAGCGCCACACCGGAAGAACAGGAAATTTTATCCCGTTATGTGGGCTGGGGCGGCCTGCAGGAAGCCTTTGAAGAACGGAATGAAGCCTGGGCGGACGAATTTATTGAACTGTATACGGAGCTTGACCCGGAGGAATATAAGGCGGCACGGGAATCCACGTTAAGCGCCTTTTATACACCGCCGGTTGTAATCAAAGCTATGTATGAAGCCCTGGGCAATATGGGTTTAGAGAAAGGAAATGTGTTGGAGCCATCCTGCGGAATCGGGAACTTTCTGGGGCTTGTACCGGAGGGCATGGACAACCTGAAGATGTACGGCGTGGAGCTGGACAGCATTTCCGGCAGGATCGCAAAGCTCCTTTACCCGGAAGCAGACATTACCATCAGCGGATTTGAAAAGACCCAGTTCACGGACGGCTTTTTTGACGTGGCGGTAGGGAATATCCCCTTTGGAGGCTATAAGCTCATAGACCGGCGTTATGACAGGCAGAAATTTTTTGTCCATGATTATTTTATCGCAAAGACCATTGATAAGGTGCGCCCCGGTGGGGTGATCGCTTTTGTCACATCCAACGGGAGCAGCGGCGGAACCATGGACAAGAAAGACGCAAGTTCCAGGGAATATATCGCCCAGCGGTGCGACCTGTTGGGAGCCATCCGTCTGCCGAACAATGCGTTCCAGGCCAATGCCGGGACAAGGATGAACACGGATATTTTGTTCCTGCAGAAACTGGACGCTCCCCGGATACTTGGGAAGGAAGTGCCGGAGTGGGTACAGACGGATGAGATCCTGCGGGAAGAATATACCAATGACAAGGGAGAAACCTCCTATAACTTTATTACGGTCAACCGCTATTTCCAGAACCATCCGGAGATGGTGCTGGGGGAACAGAAGATCGTCTCCGGCCCCTATGGGCCGCAGCTTGTCTGCCAGCCCATAGCAGGTGCAGACCTTGGAGAGCAGTTAAAGGAAGCGGTCAGTCATATCCACGGCACGATCACGGAAATGGAACTGGAGGATTCTGATTTAGGGGAGATTGACACGTCCATCCCGGCAGACCCGTCCATTAAAAATTTCAGCTTTGCCAACGTGGACGGCGTTGTGTATTACCGGGAAAATTCCCGGATGAACCGGATGGAGCTGCCGGCTATGACAACGGAGCGTGTGCTGGGAATGATTGAGTTGCGTGACTTGACGCAGGAGCTTCTCCAGTGCCAGCTAGAGGACGGAAGTGACGAAAAAGTCCATGCCCTTCAGGAAAAGCTAAATCAGACATACGATAAGTTTACTGGGAGATACGGGCTGATCAGCAGCAATGCCAACAAGCGGGCCTTTTCCCAGGACAGCAGCTACTGCCTGCTCTCTTCCCTGGAGATCCTGGACGAAGAAGGGAACCTGAAGCGGAAAGCCGACATCTTTACCAAACGGACGATCCGGAAGCCGGAGACGGTAACATCTGTGGATACGGCAAGCGAAGCCCTGGCGGTGTCTATCGGGGAACGGGCCAAAGTGGACGTGCCTTTTATGGCACAGCTTTCCGGGAAAACAGAGGAAGAGGTAACGGAGGAACTGGCCGGGGTGATCTTTCAAAACCCGGTGACAGAAAGCTGGGAGACCTCGGATGAATACCTGTCCGGAAATGTACGGGAGAAGCTGGAGACAGCCAGAACATTTGTGAAAAATCATCCGGAATATGCCATCAATGTGCAGGCGCTTGAGCAGGTGCAGCCGAAAGACCTGGATGCGTCAGAAATCGAGGTGCGCCTTGGCGCTACCTGGATCGAGCCGGCGTATATCACCCAGTTTATGGGGGAACTGTTTGGTACACCGGATTATCTGCTTGGACGGCAGATCGAGGTGAAGTATGCCCCGGTCAATGGCCAGTGGAATGTGAGCGGGAAAAATGCGGACTACCGCAATCCCCGTGTGACGGCAGCCTACGGCACCCAGCGGGCTAATGCTTACCGCTTGTTGGAAGATGCCTTAAACCTGCGGGATACAAAGATTTATGATACGGTACAGGAGGACGGCACGGAAAAGCGAGTCCTCAATAAGAAAGAAACCATGCTGGCACAGCAGAAACAGGAGATGATCCGGGAGGAATTTAAGGAATGGATCTTCCGGGATATGGACAGGCGGGAAACGCTGTGCAGGAAATACAATGAGCTTTTCAATAGTATCCGGCCCCGTGAATATGACGGCAGCCATATCCAGTTTACCGGGATGACACCGGAGATTACGCTGATGCCACACCAGAAGAACGCTGTTGCCCATATCCTTTACGGGCATAACACGCTGCTTGCCCATTGCGTGGGTGCAGGTAAGACCTTTCAGATGATCGCTGCTGGCATGGAGAGTAAGCGGCTGGGGCTGTCGCAGAAGAACCTGTATGTGGTGCCGAACCACCTGACAGAGCAATGGGGAAGCGACTTCCTGCGGCTTTATCCAAACGCCAATGTGCTGGTGGCGACAAAGAAAGATTTTGAGCCGGTCAACCGGAAGAAGTTCTGTTCCCGGATTGCCACCGGGGATTATGATGCTATCATTATCGGGCACAGCCAGTTTGAGCGGATTCCCCTGTCCAGGGAGCGGCAGGCAATGTCCATTGAAAAGCAGATCGACGAGATCACCATGGCTATTGAGGAAGCTGCGGAACAGGAAGGGAGCCGTTATACGGTAAAGCAGATGGAAAAGACCAGGAAGAACCTGGAGACAAAACTGGAGCGCCTCAACGACCAGAGCCGGAAAGATGATGTGGTGACGTTTGAGCAGCTAGGGGTAGACCGGCTGTTTGTGGATGAGAGCCATTTTTATAAGAACCTTTTTCTTTATACAAAAATGAGGAATATTGCGGGGATCGCACAGACGGACGCACAGAAAAGCTCAGATATGTTCGCTAAGTGCCAGTATTTAGATGAGATCACCGGCGGGCGTGGGGTGACGTTTGCCACAGGAACGCCTGTTTCTAACAGTATGGTGGTGCGCCCGTAAGGGGCTGTAATAATCTTAC
>DWVA01000129.1 GCA_019120475.1 Candidatus Blautia intestinipullorum
TGTGCATCTCTACAGTATCCAGTATGATACTGTACATCCGGGAAGCCAGATAGGGATTTTTTTCCGGATTCGTATGCTGAAAGAAATCAAACCTGTCATAGTATAGCTGCAGGATGCTGTCCAGCATGTTCACATATCCGGCGGTCAGTCTGCCGGAGGGATTATTTTCTTTCTGCCTCTGGTAATAATCTTCCGTTCCGATTTTGATCATGTCGCTGAAAATATCGTCCAGAAGCGCATATTTGTCGCTGTAATGAGAATAGAAAGTAATACGGCTGACTTCAGCTTTCCGGCACAGCTCTGTGATGGAAATATGCTCGAAGTCTTCTTTTTCCAGCATATCAGTCAGCGCTTTTTTCAGGCTGCGCTTTGTTTTTACAATCCGTTTGTCTTCCATATTAACTGACACTTTTCCCTCTTTGTATAAATAACTTACATTTTTGGCTTTTTGTTCATTGTGATTTGGCCGCTGTTTTGCTATAATTTTAACACGTGTTATAATAACGGTCAATTTATACTTTGGAGGAATGTCATGCCTAAAATTGCGGTTATAGCGGACAGCAACTGCGGAATTATGCCCTCAGAGGAGGAAAAATACGGAATTTATATACTTCCCATGCCTGTGATCATCGACGGAAAGACATATTGTGAAGGGACGGATATCTCTTTAGAGGAATTCTACCGGCGCCAGAGCCAGGGCGCTGTGATCTCTACTTCCCAGCCGTCTCCGGGCGATGTGACCGCTATGTGGGACAGGCTTTTGGAAACTCATGACGAGATCGTGTTTATTCCCATGTCTTCCGGACTGAGCAGCACCTGCCAGACCTCACTTCTCCTGGCTGCGGAGGAACCCTATAAAGGAAAGGTTTTTGTGGTGGACGATCACAGGATTTCTGTTACTCAGGCAGTGGCGGCCCTGGAAGCCAGAAACCTCGCAAAAACCGGAAAAAGCGCCGCAGAGATCAAAGAAATCCTGGAGAAAGAGGCAATGGACGCCACGATTTATATTGCGGTTGATACTTTGGAATATTTGAAAAAGGGCGGACGGATCACTGCTGCTGCGGCAGCGCTTGGTACTGTTCTCAGGGTAAAGCCGGTTCTTACCATTCAGGGCGAAAAGCTGGAGTCCTACGCGAAAGCCCGGGGAATGAAGTCTGCTTTTCAGACTATGCTGGACGCGCTGAAGCACGATGTGTCTACCCGTCTTGCTCCGCTGCGTCAGCAGGGAAAATTGAAGATCGGTCTTGCAAACACAGCAATGGAAGCGGATAAGCTGGAGGCTTTTAAAAAAGAGCTTATGGAAAACTTCCCGGATATGGAAATGGTTTATTTTCCCCTTACTGCCAGTATCGGAACCCATGTAGGCCCCGGAGGACTGGGAATCGGAGCTGTGCGCAGCGATTAAAATAAAACGGATGATCAGGAGAGCGCGGCCGGGTAAACGGCTGCGCTCTCCATCTGTTTTTTGAGGCTTCATTATCTGAAACGGCTTCTATGAAAGCAATATTGAAACAATATCCCTGGTCTGTTATACTTATTCACAGGATAAATTCCGGAAATGTGGAAAGACGTTCCGGATTTCAGAAGAATATGTGGAAAACAGGGAAATAAAGAAACAGGGAAATAAAGAAACAGGGAGACGCTCATGAAGAGAAGAAAATTAATCATAGACTGTGATCCCGGAGTGGACGACGCGCTGATGCTGGCCTATGCCGCCGCGCACAGGGATGTTTTTGAAATACTAGGCGTGACTACGGTAAGCGGAAATCAGGATATTGAAAAAGTAACCAGGAACGCCCTGGATCTTACGTCTTTTTATGGAATGGAAGTCCCGGTGGCAAAAGGCATGGGAACTCCTCTTGTAAAGGAACCTCAGTATGCGCCGGAGACTCACGGAGAGAGCGGCCTTGGATCCTGTACGCTGCCCTTATCATTTAGAGAAACGGAAAAGGAGACGGCGGTTCTCTTTATATACCGGACGCTTTCCGGACTTCCGGAGGGAGAAAAAGCAGCGATTGCCGCTACAGGACCGCTGACAAATATTGCCATGCTTCTCAGGCTTTTTCCGGAAATAAAAAAGAAGATAGAGGAAATCCTTTTTATGGGAGGTTCCCTCTGCGGGGGAAATGTCACCGCAGCGGCGGAGTTTAATTTTTATGCGGATCCTGAGGCAGCGAAGATTGTTCTCCATGCGGGAATTCCTCTCATTATGTGCGGGCTTGACGTGACAGAACAATGCACTCTTACAAGACATCAGATCCTCAAGCTCTGCCAGTCCGGTTACCCGGTGGCAAGAGCCTGCGGCGATATGATGGGATTTTCCCTGGAAAATACTTCGGAGAAGTATAGAGGAGAAACCAGCGTCCACGATGTGGTTCCTCTGATGTATCTGGTCCGCCCGGAAATTTTCAGCGGCACGCCTCAGATCCTGGATGTGGACTGTTCCGACGGTCCGGCCAGAGGCGCGGTGCTGGGAGGCTTCCGGTGGTGGAGAAATGAAGAGAGCGAGGCAAATGTGTTTGCTCTGACAGGGGCGGACCGGGAAAAGTTTCAGGAGAACCTGATCAGCGCCCTGTATAGCGTTAGTGTACATTAACGCTAATGAAACATAATGAAGAAAGAAGCTGTTTATGGATTATATAGTATTTGACCTGGAATGGAATCAGAGCCCTGAGGGAAAAAAGGGTTCAGACAAAAAGCTCCCCTTTGAGATCATTGAAATCGGCGCGGTAAAACTGAATAATGAGAGAGAAGTGACAGGGAATTTTCACAGAATCATCCGGCCGGAGGTATATAACTGGATCAACGACAATATCCACGAGGTGATCCATATGGACTATAAGGATCTTCTGGACGGAGTGCCGTTTCCCCAGGCTGCCGGAGAATTCCTGGAATGGTGCGGAACGGATTATATTTTTTGTACCTGGGGAAATCAGGATCTGACGGAATTCCAGAGAAATCTGAAATATTATGATATGCTCTGTCTTCTGCCGGGGCCGGTGCGCTACTATGATGTGCAGAAGCTTTTCAGTTGGTTCCATGAGCAGAAAAAGCTCCGCCGCAGCCTGGAATACGCGGTGGAAACCCTCGGCATTCCAAAGGATAAATGTTTTCACAGAGCCGAAGAGGATGCGGAATACACGGCGCAGATATTCCGCAGGCTGGATGAAGAGGAGATCCTGCCTTATTTCTCTGTAGACGTGTACCAGAATCCTAAAAAAAGAAAAGATGAAATCTATATTTCCTATCCGGTTTACGACAAGTATATTTCGAGGGAATTTGATGATAAGGAGAAGATCATGAAAGACCGTGAGGTTGCCAGTACCCGCTGTCCCCGGTGTCACCTTCCTGCAAAGAGAAAGATCCGGTGGTTCGTCAATAACTCAAAATCATACGAGAGCGTTTCCATGTGCCAGGAGCATGGGTTTG
>DWVA01000130.1 GCA_019120475.1 Candidatus Blautia intestinipullorum
GGTCTCGGACCGTCAGCTCATTGGCACTATCCACCTGGACATTCTGAATGCCAAGTTTGCTCTGAAGCAAGTTAGCAGCCAGCGCCGCATTGGAAACAGTAAAGCGGAAATATTTCCCGTTCTTTGCTTCCAGCTCCTTAAGGCTTTCTTCTTCCAGCAATACGCCGTGGTCAATGATTCCGATGTCATCGGCAAGCAGGGAGATCTCCGACAGGATATGGCTGGAGATCAAGATGGTTTTCCCGGTGGCGTCGCACAGTTCCCGGATGAAACCGCGCACCTCTGCAATACCGATAGGGTCAAGGCCATTGATCGGCTCATCCAAAATCAGCAGTTCCGGGTTGTGCATGACAGCCAGTGCGATGGCAAGACGCTGCTTCATGCCCAGCGAATACTGGGAAAACAGCTTTTTGTCCCGGTACGGAAGGTTGACAACCTCCAACGCGCCTTTGATGTATTTGGGGCTTTTGAGTCCCCGCAAATCGGCAAAAATCCGAAGATTTTCTGTTCCCGTCAGGTTCGGATAAAACCCAGGCGACTCGATCAGAGAACCAATACGAGGCAGGATGTTTTTTTCGTTGCCGCGAAGCGGTTTGCCGAAAATCTTCACATCGCCGGAAGATGGAGCGGTAAGACCCAGCAACATCCGCATGGTGGTGGTTTTCCCGGCTCCGTTACGGCCCAGCAGGCCGTAGATACGCCCTTTTCTCACATGGATGGACAGATTGGATACACTGTTCTGTTCCCCGTATGTTTTGGTAAGGCCACGGGTTTCGATAACATAATCGCTCATGTGCGAATACCTCCTTTTCGTGATGATTTAAGCATACCATCCCAACCTTGAGATAACGCTGAGCCAACCTTGAATTATCTCTGAGATTTTAGACACAGAATAGGCATCCGACTTCCTTTGCGTTATAATGTAAATAAAGATAGGTGGTGAAATTTGCTTATGACAAATCACAAAATACTGCTGGTTGATGATGACCGTGATGTATTGGAGATGCTGCTCTCAATCTTCCGGCGGGCTGGATATACAAATCTAATAACCGCCGCATCTGGCGCTGAGGCATTACGGATATGGCAGAGAGAGCAGCCAAGTATGATCGTGTTGGATGTGATGATGCCGGACATGGATGGCTTCTCAGTTTTGAAAGAAATACGGCGCACAAGCCGGGTTCCCGTTCTGATGCTGACCGCTCGTGGTGAAGCGGAGGATCGCATCGAGGGGTTAGAGATCGGCGCAGACGACTATCTCGCCAAGCCCTTCTTACCCAAAGAATTACTGCTCAGGGTCGGCGCAATCTTAAACCGCGCTTACCCAAAGCAAAATGAAATGGTGGAACTTGCCGGAGCCACCGTGGATATGGCTAACGCAGAAGTTTGGAAAAACGGAGAGAAACAAACATTGACTGCCAAAGAGATGCAGCTTTTTGAAAAGCTGTATCAAAACGCAGGGCGGATCGTTACCACGGGTATCCTGTGCGAGACGATATGCGGGGAATTTTGGCAAGGGTATGAAAGCACCCTTTCCACCCATATCCGACACTTACGGGAGAAAATCGAGGAAAACCCGTCGAAGCCTGTTTCCCTTGTCACGGTTAAAGGGCTTGGCTATCGCCTTAATCTCAAGGAGGTGTCGCCATGAACGCCGTGCAGCGATTTTTCCGCCGCTATATTCTTTCCACGGTCGGGATCGTACTTTTATTTTTTGCCGTCAACATCGCTTTGCTCTTTGTAATCATCATTGCAGGGGGCATGAGTGGGGCTGATACCTCTTTTTCCGTCCGTGATTTCTCGGACCATGTAGTGCTGCAGGATGGGAAATGGGTCGCAGATGATACTGCCCTTTCCATGCTGCAAGAACAATCTGCCTGGGCAATGCTCCTAAATGAAGATGGCGATGTCATCTGGCAGCAGAGCCTGCCAGAAAAGCTGCCGCGTTCTTATACCAGTACAGAGGTGGCTTCTTTCAGCCGTTGGTATCTGGAGGACTATCCAGTTAAAATATGGACGCGTGCAGATGGCAAGCTCATGGTTGTAGGCTATCAGCCCGGAACGCTGGTAAAATATTATTTTTCTCTGGAATGGCCCTACATGGGGGTTTTACTTGGTGGAATTGCAGCGGTTTTTATCATCAATCTGTTGCTCATTATTTTCCTGATTTTGCGAAATACGCGGAAAGTCGAAAAAGCGATGACGCCCATTCTGCAAGGCATTCAAAATTTAAGTCACGGAAAAGCTTTGCATCTGGAAGAACAAGGGGAGCTGGCTGAGATCAACGCCGGACTGAACCGGGCCGCAGGTTATATGAAGAAGAAGGACAACACAAGAGCGGAGTGGATTCGCGGCGTATCTCACGACATCCGCACACCGCTTTCGATGGTGCTTGGGTATGCCAGCGAGCTGGAAGATGACTGCGACCTTCCACCGAACGCAAGAAAGCAGGCAGGGATCATTCGCCGGGAAAGCGAAAAGATGAAACGGCTGATCGATGATTTGAACCTGACTACCAAGCTGGAATATGCACTCCAGCCCGTTCACTTCCAAGATGTGGATTGGGTAGAGACCAGCCGCCAGGCTGTCAGTGAAGTGCTGAATAGTGGTCTGGACAGCCGGTATGAAATCGTATTTGCCGAGATGCAGCCAGGGCGCTCAATCCACCTTTTGGGAGACGATGGACTGCTGCGGCGTATGCTGGATAATTTGATCCGCAACAGCATCACCCATAATCCGCATGGGTGCAGAATTTCCGTTTCTGTCGGAGAAGAAAAAGGACATTGCCTTTGCACAGTTTCTGACGATGGCATAGGGATCGAGCCGGAACGTCTGAAAGTATTAAATCGCGGAGACGACATTACCAGTACCCAAGGCAGCGATGAAAAAAACGAGCATGGTCTTGGCTTAAAGCTGGTGATGCAGATCGTAAAAGCTCATCGCGGAACCGTTTCTTTTTCCGGCAGCACCCCACATGGATTGGAAGTCAGAATCTCTCTGCCGACCCAGCCACTTATTTCATAAATCTCGGCAATATAGAACAAAACCCCGAAAGGAAAACAGATGAGCCAATATCTTGAAGCACTGCGGCAGGCGATGGTCATTTACCCGATGATCGTCGTCCTGTTTACGGTGCCATACATCGCATGGAGTTATCATAAATATGGATCGGTCCTCAGTTTACGGGTTCTGATCGTGTACAGCTTTCTTCTGTACCTTCTCTGCGTCTATTGCCTTGTCATTCTACCGCTGCCTACGCCGGAAAAGGCCGCCACTCTGCATGGGCATAAGGCGCAGCTTATCCCGTTTTCTTTTCTTGCCGATATAGTCAAGCAAGCAGAAATCCAACCTGGACAGCCTGCCAGCTGGCTTCATATTTTCACAGGCAGCGCCTTCTGGACAACCATTTTCAATCTATTTATGACAATGCCGTTTGGCGTCTATCTGAGATACTACTTTTGTTATCACTGGCGCAAAACATTACGGTTGTCCTTTTTATTATCTTTGTTTTTCGAGCTGACCCAGCTCAGCGGTCTGTATTTTGTCTATCCGGGCAGCTACCGCCTGTTTGATGTGGATGACCTGATCGTTAACACAGCGGGCAGCATGATTGGATTCGCTTTGGCCGGACCGGTGAGCCGTCTACTGCCCACCCGGCAAGAGTTGGATACCGTCAGTTTCCAACGGGGTGCTTCCATATCCTTTACGCGACGCGTTTTTGCCTTTCTGGCCGACATGGCTTGCCTGATCTTTGCATCGTGCATCCTGGCCGTGTTCGTAGTCCCGTTTGGAATTACCCTTTCCATTCAATGGCTGCCAGTTCTATTTCTTCTGTACTTTGGGCTGCTTCCTGCTTTTTGTCACGGGCAGACCCCAGGTAAGCGGCTGACACGAATGAAAATTGTGCAAGCAAACGGCTACTCAGCGCATTGCTATCAATATTTCCTGCGCTATGGCCTGCTGATTGCAGGTCTGGTCGGAGCGCCGTATTGCTTGAACCGGCTACTATTCATTCTGATGGATGTATTGCATCTGGACAGCTTAGCATCACTCGTACTGCATGGATTGTTGATCGGTGGGTATTTGTTCTGGCTATTCTTTGCCGGGATTCGCATGGCCCTGCACAAACCCTTGTTCTACGAGCGATGGTCGAGGACAAAGTTAATAAGTACAGTAAAACGCACAACGAATTGAGTATCGGCTTGATATTCACGATTTATTACGTCTGGCAAACTTCAAAATGTATTTATAAAAAACAGGGATAAGGCGAATGGCTATTAGCTAATTCGCCTTATCCCTGTTTTTGAACTGCCCTTTTTGCACGGCTCTCATAATATGAATTATATTGGCTATATAGGGGAACTGTATAGACATATTCAGAAAGAAAGGTGAACAGTAGA
>DWVA01000131.1 GCA_019120475.1 Candidatus Blautia intestinipullorum
TATTGTAGTGGGACTGAATATGGTAAAACATAAAGAAGCGGACGCGTTTGTCTCATCAGGAAGCACAGGAGCTGTACTGGTGGGAGGACAGGTGATCGTAGGAAGAGCGAAAGGCGTAGAGCGTCCTCCTCTTGCGCCGCTGATTCCCACAATGGACGGTGTGAGCCTCCTGATCGACTGCGGAGCGAATGTGGACGCAAGACCCTCTCATCTGGTGCAGTTCGCCAAAATGGGGGCAATCTATATGGAACATGTGGTGGGCATTAAAAATCCCCGGGTGGCGATCGTGAACAACGGCGCGGAAGAAGAAAAAGGAAATGCTCTTGTAAAAGAAACTTTCCCGCTTCTGAAACAGACAGAGGGGATTAATTTTATCGGAAGCATCGAGGCAAGAGATATCCCGGCGGGATATGCGGATGTGATCGTCTGCGAAGCATTTGTAGGCAACGTGATCCTGAAGCTGTATGAAGGCCTCGGAATGTCTCTGCTCAAGAAGATCAAGGAAGGACTGATGTCTTCGGTCAGGAGCAAGGTAGGCGCTCTTTTGATAAAACCGGCTCTGAAGCAGACGATGAAATCCTTCGATGCCACCGAGTACGGCGGAGCTCCTCTTCTGGGTCTGAAGGGCCTTGTTGTGAAAACACACGGAAGCGCTTCAGCCGTGGAGATCAAAAACGCTGTATTCCAGTGCGTGCAGTTTAAGCAGCAGAGGGTAAATGAAAAAATCGCGGAGCGCATTCAGCCTCCTGTAAGTCAGGAAGTGCCCGATGAAAAATAGTGAGAAGGAACAAAAAGAGATGGAACAACTGGAACGGACGATCGGTTATACCTTCCATAATAAAAAATTGCTGAGACAGGCGCTGACCCACAGTTCCTATGCAAACGAAAAAAAGCTGGGAAAGCTGGGATGCAACGAACGTCTGGAATTCTTAGGAGACGCTGTCCTGGAACTGGTCAGCAGCGATGTGCTGTATGCCCGTTTTCCGAAAATCCCGGAGGGCGAGCTTACAAAAAAGAGGGCGAGCCTTGTCTGCGAGCCGAGTCTTGCTTACTGCGCAAGGCAGTTTGATCTGCCGCAATATCTTCTTCTCGGACGGGGGGAAGATATGACAGGCGGACGGATGAGAGATTCTATTGTGTCAGACGCTACGGAGGCCCTTCTGGGCGCGATCTATCTGGACGGAGGCTTTGAAAAGGCAAGAGACTTTGTGCTCCGTTTTATCCTGAATGATATGGAGCATAAGCAGCTCTTCTACGACAGCAAGACGATCCTGCAGGAGATTGTGCAGGAAAAGGGAAAGCAGACCCTGGAGTATATTCTGACGGGAGAATCCGGGCCGGATCATAACAAACAGTTTTCGGTGGAAGTCCGCGTCAACGGAGATGTTCTGGGAAACGGCACTGGCCACACGAAAAAAGCGGCGGAACAGGCGGCCGCCTATCAGGCGATCCGCAGGCTGCAGCAATAGCAGGTGAAAGATGTATTTAAAAAACATAGAGGTACATGGATTCAAATCCTTTGCCCAGAAGATCAATTTTGAATTTCATAACGGCATCACAGGAATCGTAGGACCTAACGGCAGCGGGAAAAGCAACGTAGGAGACGCTGTCCGCTGGGTCCTTGGCGAACAGAGCGCAAAACAGCTCCGGGGCGGAAATATGCAGGACGTTATTTTTTCAGGAACGGAAACAAGAAAGCCTTTAAGTTTTGCTTCGGTAGCGATCACTCTGGATAACAGCGATCATAAGCTTCCGGTGGACTATAATGAGGTGACAGTGACAAGACGGCTGTACCGGTCCGGAGAAAGCGAGTATCTGATCAATGGAAGCAACTGCCGTTTGAAGGATATTCAGGAAATGTTCTACGACACCGGTATCGGAAAAGAAGGCTACTCTATTATCGGCCAGGGACAGATCGACAAGATCCTAAGCGGAAAGCCGGAGGACCGCCGTGAGCTTTTTGACGAGGCGGCCGGGATCGTAAAATTCAAGCGCAGGAAAAATACAACAATAAAGAAACTGGAAGAAGAAAAAAGCAACCTGGTCCGTGTGACCGATATCCTGAATGAGCTGACAAAACAGCTCGGTCCTCTTGAAAAGCAGGCGAAAACGGCGAAGATCTATCTTTCCAGAAGAGACGAACTGCGGGAGCTTGACGTGAATCTCTTCCTTCTCGAATACGATCATACAGGCAGACTTTTAAAAGAGCTGGAAGAAAAACTGGGAAACACAGAAGCGGAACTAAGAGAGGCCGAGGAGGAATTCGGACAGACCAAGGCGGAATACGAGCGCCTGGAACAGGAACTGGAGGAACTGGGCGGTCATCTGGACGAGCTGAAGGAAAAGCAGCAGGAAAACGCCCTGATGAAACAGGAGTATGAGAGCCGGATCAAGATCCTCAAAGAACAGATACAGGCGGGAAAACAGAACGCGGAACACTATGAGAACCGTTTGAACGTTCTGAAAAGCGATCTGGAAAAAAGAAATCTGGAAAAGGAAAAACTGACAGGGGAAAGCGGCGCGCTGAAAGCTCAGAAAAGAGAAATCCAGAAAAATCTTGACGAGGGACAGGAACGGCTGAAAAAGATCCTGGCCAATGTGGAAGAATGCGCCGCGGCCGTAGAGGACGGAAAAAATGAAATCATCGAGCTTTTGAACAGCCGCGCCACAACGAAGGGAAAGGCGCAGCGCTTTGACGCCATGATGGAGCAGCTTGATATCCGGAAAGCGCAGGTCAGCCAGAGAATCCTTGTGCTGAAAACAGAGGAAGAAAGCCTCTCAGGCGACAGGGCGAAAGCAGAGCATACATATCAGAGCGTTTCCTCCTTTATCCAGTCTACCAATGAGGAATGTGTGCGTCTCGACGAAGAGATCCAGAAGCTTCAGGAAAAGCTGAAGGAGCTGAACCGGCAGATGGAGACAGGGCAGGCGGCTTATCACAGAGAGGTTTCCCGTCTGGAATCCTTAAAAAATATCACAGAAAGATATGAAGGATACGGAAACAGTATCCGCCGCGTTATGGAACAGAAAAAAAACGAGCCGGGTATCAGGGGAGTTGTGGCGGACATTATCCAGGTAAAGAAAGACTACGAGCTTGCCATTGAAACAGCCCTGGGCGGCAGCATCCAGAATATCGTTACAGATAATGAACAGACGGCGAAGCGGATGATCGATTTTCTGAAAAAGAACCGCTATGGAAGGGCTACATTTCTGCCTCTTTCCAATATCAGCGGAAGAGGAGGATTCCAGAGAGAAGAAGTATTCCGGGAACCGGGAGTGATCGGAGCAGCGGACACGCTTGTTCAGGCGGACAGAGAGTATGATTCTCTGGTAAAATATCTTCTTGGCAGAGTGCTTGTGGTAGACCATATCGACCATGCCATTGCCATAGGGAAAAAGTACCGCCACAGTCTTCGTATGGTAACTCTGGAAGGTGATTCTTTAAGTCCGGGCGGTTCCATGACAGGAGGAGCTTTCAAAAACAACAGCAATCTTCTGGGCCGCCGTAGAGAAATGGAAGAGCTGGAACGGAGCATAGAGCTTTTAAAGAAAGAACTGAAGGAAGCCCAGCAGTCCATAAACGACAACAGGAGCCGGCGGAACGTTCTAAGAGACACCATCGCAGACTTCCAGGAAAAGCTGAGACAGCAGTATGTAGAGCAGAATACGGCAAAAATGAACCTGGAACAGATCAAAGAAAAAGAACAGGGAATCAAGGAAAGCTATAAGCAGATTGAAAGAGAGCAAAACGAGCTGAGACGGCAGGCGGGAGAGATCCGTTCAGACCGGAGCGGTATTGTAAAGGAACTGGAAGAATCCCAGAAGGATGAAAAAGAACTGGAAGCTTTTATCGAGACAAAGCAGAAAGAGCTGGAAGAGTGGAGAGCGGAAGAAGCCCAGAAGACGAAAGAGCTGGAAGAGATCCGTCTGGAGGAATCCGCCGTCTCCCAGAAAGAACGGTTCCTTAAGGAAAACCTTGACCGTATTTCCCGTGAGGCGGACGCTTTTCAGGAAGAAAGCCGGCAGATGAAAGAAAACTTAGAGAACAGCGCTAAGGAAACAAAGAAGAAAGAAGAGGGCATCCAAAGTCTGCAGGCGGAAGTGGAAAAATGCAGGGAACTGGAAACGGAGTTTCAGTCACAGAGAGAAAAGTGGCAGAAGGAAAAAGAAGAGAGAAGTGTAAGCCATA
>DWVA01000132.1 GCA_019120475.1 Candidatus Blautia intestinipullorum
TTTTTTACACTTCTATTACTTCTTTATCGCACATAAGCAAAGTCACAGGGAATTAAGCAGCTTATGGCCGGAGGTGGGGTTGTCCTCATTGGAACACAGTTGATCCCCTTGCTTGGAGGGCTATTCTGACGTAGAAAGGGGACTCATGTATGTTCGATGGCATTTTTGAGGCAATCGAGAACTGGATGAGGGATCTCCTGACCGGGATGGTGACGTCCAACCTGACGACAATGTTTACCGATGTCAATGATAAAACCGGGGAGATTGCGTCCCAGGTTGGACAGACACCCCAGGGGTGGAACGGCAGCATTTTCAGCCTGATACAGAACCTTTCTAACTCGGTGATCATTCCCATTGCGGGGATGATTATTACTTTTGTCCTGTGTTATGAGCTGATTACCATGCTGACGGAAAAGAATAACATGCACGAGATTGACACCTGGATGTTTTTTAAGTATTTCTTCAAGATGTGGGTAGCGGTCTGGATGGTATCCAATACGTTTACGATCACTATGGCTGTCTTTGACGTGGGCCAGTATGTGGTCAATGCGGCGGGAGGCGTGATCAGTTCCGATACGGCGATCAACGTGGAAACCATGCTGGGCGCTATGGAGACGGCGATGGAATCTATGAACATTGGGGAACTGGTAGCGCTTGCCCTGGAAAGTATGCTGGTGAGCCTGTGCATGAAGATTTTATCTGTCCTGATCACGGTCATTTTGTATGGCCGTATGATTGAAATCTACCTTTACACCTCGGTTGCGCCGATCCCGTTTGCCACCCTTTCCAACCGGGAATGGGGGCAGGTGGGAAACAACTATTTCCGTGGGCTTTTAGCCTTGGGATTCCAGGGATTTTTTATGATGGTGTGTGTCGGCATTTATGCGGTGCTGGTATCTACCATTGAAATCTCCGACAACATGCACTCAGCCCTTTTCGGAATAGCGGCTTATACGGTAATTCTCTGTTTCAGCCTGATGAAAACGGCAAGTTTAAGCCGCTCGATCTTCAATGCGCATTAGGAGGCGACGGGATGGAACAGAAGAAATACAACATTATTTATGCCGATCCGCCATGGCGATATGAGATGAAAAAAGGGCAGGGAGTTGCGGAGAATCATTACTCTACAATGGGGATAGAAGAAATCTGCAGTCTGCCGGTACAGGAAATCTGCGATAAGGATTGTGCGCTGTTTTTGTGGGTGACATTCCCTCAATTACCAGAAGCGTTTAAAGTAATCAAAGCATGGGGATTTTGCTACAAGACAGTTGCCTTTGTCTGGATCAAGCAGAATAAATCAGGAAAAGGGTATTTCTTTGGTTTAGGATACTGGACTCGATCCAATGCGGAAATCTGTCTTTTGGCAGTAAGAGGAAAGCCCAAAAGAATATCAAAAAAAGTATTCCAGCTTATTGTCAGCCCTTTGCAGGAGCATAGCAAGAAACCGGAAGAAGCCAGGAAGCGTATTGTAGAGCTGATGGGGGATCTTCCCCGGATTGAACTGTTTGCAAGGCGGCAGTCTGTTGGATGGGATGTATGGGGAAATGAAGTAGAAAGTTCCCTGGATATGGAAAATTTGCAGGAAAACAGTGGAAAGGAGCAGCCGGAGAAATGTGCAGACTGCAGCGGATAAGTTTCTCCGGCATGTGATTTTATGGCGTTTGTCAGCGTACCAAAAGACCTGACGAAAGTAAAAAATAAAGTAGTCTTGAACCTGACAAAAAGACAGCTTATCTGTCTGTCAGCAGCGGCGGCCATCGGGCTGCCTTTTTATTTTCTTACACGGGAGTGGATCGGAACCACCAATGCTGCCACCGGCATGGTGCTTCTCATGCTTCCAGCATTTATGTTTGCCATGTATGAGAGAGACGGTCTTCCCCTGGAGAAAATCCTGTGGAATATCGTGACGGTGAAATTCTTAAAGCCTGCGATCCGCAGGTATGAGGTGGAGAACTTTTATGAAATGGAGCCGCCGGAGACTGTCCGGAAAGACAGGGAAGGAGGGGATCATCTTGGGAAGAAGAGAAGAAATCGCAGTCGATAAGCGGAGAAAGAGGAAGTACCACAGGCTGTCCCGCTATGAAAAAAAAGCGAAGAAAACAGCAAAAAAGCAGGCGGCGAGGGAGGAAAAGGCCCGGAGGAAAGCAGAAAAAAGAGAGAAACGCAAGTCTGCGCAGAATCAGAAAAGTGCATCCGTAGAACGGGGTGCCCAAAGACCGGGAAAGCTCTATCCGAAACATGCTGCCCGCCAGAAAGCTGTGAGTAGTAACGTGAACGGGACAAAGAAGAAAGCAGATAAAAAGGCAGAGGAGAAGCGTCTGTCCGCCCAGAAGTCCATTCCCTACCGGGAAATGGCAAGGGATGGGATCTGTCGGGTACAGGATAAATATTATTCCAAAACCATCCGCTTTTACGACATCAATTATCAGTTGGCACAGAATGAGGATAAGAACGCTATCTTTGAAAACTGGTGTGATTTCCTCAATTACTTTGACAGCAGTATCCATTTCCAGTTGTCGTTCATCAACCACCACAGCAACATGAAGGAATTTGAATCCGTGATCCAGATTAAGCCCCGGCATGACGCCTTTGATGATGTGCGGATGGAATACGCACAGATGCTGAAAAACCAGCTTGCCAAAGGAAATAACGGCCTGGTGCGGACAAAGTACATTACCTTTGGCGTGGAAGCGGAGAATATCCGAGAGGCAAAGCCGAAGCTGGAGCGGATTGAGACAGACATCCTGAATAACTTCAAGGTGCTTGGGGTATCCGCCTATTCCCTGGATGGCCGGGAGCGTCTGCAGATCATGTACGAGACATTTAACCCGGAGGAGAAAGTGCCTTTCCAGTTTTCTTTCGACCAGGTAATGCGTTCCGGCATGGGGACAAAGGACTTTATCGCCCCTACAAGTTTCCTGTTTAAGAATGGGAAAGATTTTATGATGGGGAATACCATCGGGGCAGTGTCCTACCTGCAGATCCTGGCCCCGGAGCTGACTGACCGGATGCTGGCGGAATTTCTGGATATGGACAGGAACCTGATCGTCAACCTGCATATCCAGTCTTTAGACCAGATGAAAGCCATCAAACTGGTGAAAAGCAAGGTGACGGATATTAACCGGATGAAGATCGAGGAGCAGAAAAAGGCAGTTCGCTCCGGATACGATATGGACATCATCCCATCTGATTTGAACACTTACGGCGGGGAAGCAAAGCGCCTCCTGGAAGATCTCCAGTCCAGAAATGAGAGGATGTTCCTGGTGACGATTGTATTTCTGAATACGGCAAAGACGAAGCAGGAATTAGACAATGCGGTATTCCAGACGGCGGGCATTGCGCAGAAATATAACTGTTCCCTGCGCCGTCTGGATTATATGCAGGAGCCGGGGCTGATGAGCAGTCTCCCGCTGGGATTGAACCTGATCCCTATAAAACGGGCGCTGACCACCACATCTACGGCTATTTTTGTGCCTTTCACAACCCAGGAATTATTTATGGAAGGGGAATCCCTTTACTATGGCTTGAACGCCCTTTCCAACAACATGATTATGGTTGACCGGAAGAAGCTGAAAAATCCAAACGGCCTGATCCTGGGAACACCTGGCTCTGGAAAATCCTTTTCGGCAAAGAGGGAGATTACTAACGCCTTTTTTGTTACCCAGGACGATATTATTATCGGAGATCCGGAGGGGGAATATTATCCCCTGGTCAATGCCTTGGGCGGGCAGGTAATCCATATCTCCCCCACAAGCCATGACTATATCAATCCCATGGACATCAACCTGGATTACTCAGATGATGATAACCCGCTGGGATTTAAGAGTGATTTTATCCTTTCCCTGTGTGAGTTGATCATGGGGAGCCGCAACGGGATTGAAGCGGAGGAAAAGTCGGTGATTGACCGCTGTTTGCCATTGGTGTATCAGAAATATTTTGAAGCGCCGGTGCCGGAAAATATGCCCATCCTGGGGGATCTCTATGATTGTCTGCGTCAGCAGAAAGAAGTGCAGGCACAGCGGATCGCTACAGCTCTGGAAATCTACGTCAACGGTTCCTTAAAAGTATTTAACCACCGTACCAACGTGGAGCTGAACAACCGGATCGTCTGCTTTGATATCAAAGACCTGGGGAAACAGTTGAAAAAGCTGGGGATGCTGATTGTTCAGGATCAGGTGTGGAACCGTGTGACAGTCAACCGGGCGGCGCATAAGTCTACCCGGTACTATATTGATGAGTTCCATCTTCTTTTAAAAGAGGAGCAGACAGCAGCTTATTCCGTGGAGATCTGGAAGCGTTTCCGTAAGTGGGGCGGCATTCCCACAGGCATCACACAGAACATTAAAGACCTGCTTGCCAGCCGGGAAATTGAGAACATTTTTGAAAACTCGGATTTTATCTATATGCTCAATCAGGCAGCGGGAGACCGGCAGATCTTAGCGAAGCAGCTCAACATATCACCTCATCAGCTATCTTATGTGACGAACAGCGGGGAGGGAGAGGGGCTGATCTTTTATGGCAGCACTATTATCCCCTTTAAGGACAAGTTCGATAAGTCCCTGCGTCTGTATTCGTTGATGACAACCAAAGTATCAGACCTAGAGCAACAGGAAGGGAGGAAGCGGACGGAATGAACAGTTGTATTAAATGGGTAGGAGGAAAGAGACTTCTAAGAAAACAGATTTTAGCAGAGTTTCCGGAAGACTACACAAGATATGTGGAAGTGTTTGGAGGAGCTGCGTGGTTGCTGTTTGCAAGAGAAAGAGACAACAGGGTGGAAGTATATAACGACAGGAACCATAACCTGGTAAATCTTTTCCGGTGCATAAAATATCATGGCGAGGCACTGCAAGAGGAACTAAAGTGGTGCCTTGTTTCCCGTGAATTTTTTGAGGAAGCTTTGCACAATTATCAAAATCCAGACTTGACAGATATACAGAGAGCAGCCCGTTTTTTTGTGCTAATTAAATGTAGTTTCGGCGCAAAGCTGCAGGATTTCAGCGGAGCAAGGGTATCTTTGGTTAATACGGTCAGAAATTTAGAACAGTTTCAGGAAAGATTGAAAAATACTGTGATTGAGCAGATGGATTTTGAGAAACTGCTTACCCTTTATGACAAAAAAGATACCTTTTTCTATCTTGATCCACCATATTTTCAAGCAGAAAAGTATTACAGGGATTCCTTCAGTGAAAAAGACCATTTGCGGTTAAAAGAGGTTCTTATCAGTTTAAAAGGGAAATTTTTGCTGACATACAATGATTGTCCTTTTATCCGGACATTGTATCAACAATTTTCTGTTGTGCCAATGGTAAGGCAGAACAACATGGCTTCTTGCAGCACTATGGGAGATTACCTGGAGATCATGATAAAGAATTATTAACAGTGTTTGAAAAGAATGGGGTGGTAACTGTATATGCAGGATCAGGAATACAAAGCCAGGGATAAAACTGTTCGCAAGATGAACCGGGACGGATTGACGGAGGAAAATCTGTACAATGGGGAGACTGTCCGTGTTAGCCATCGGGAGCGGGAGGAACGGATACTGCCAAAACAGGCAGAGAATGTTTCCTTCTCCCGGCAGGAGAAAGAGCTGGAGCAACCATCAGAGGGCAGGAAACGAAGGCAGAAATTAAAGAATCAGACGGAGGCAGGGCGATCAGTGGATATTTCTCCTCATGCCGCCGGCAGGGAGAACGTAGAGACAGGCGATTTAGCCAGAACTAATCCTGCAATCCTTTCCGGTTCCGTGACAGGGAATCCGGCAGAAACGGGACAGACGGAGCCTGCCGGGGAGGACAATCCGGCATCTGCCGCCCATGACAGTATCCGGGAGCAGTCTTTCCGTTCCGGAAATATCCGTGGACACCCGTCCGACGCTTCTGCCTTTTTGGAATCAGCTTCGGAGACTTCCCATCTGCGGAAGAAAAAACTGGTGCAGGCGTATGCCAGAAAAGAAAGAGGAAAGCTGGAAGATGCCGCCGCTATGGAGGACTTCCGGGAGGAGATCAAAGGGAAAACCAAACGGGAGCAGATCCAGAAAGAACAGAAGAAGGCGAAGCGTTTATCCTTTGGGGATGAAGGAAACGGCATGGTGCGTGGGGCCGGTATGGGAATTTCAAAAAAGACAGTTTCAGCGGCGGCAGGTTCCGCCGCTGTTTACGTCCATGGGAAAGCCCATGAAGCAGAGCAGGAAAACGCTGCCGTGGAAGGAGTCCACCGGGCAGAGCTGATGACAGAAAGTGCCCTCCGTTATGCCATGCACCGGACAAGCCGTGGCCTCCATAAGAGAAAAGTCCGCCTTCAGGAAGCCGGTTCCCTTGAAAGGGGGACAAGAAGCCTTTTGTATGAGACAGCACAGGAAGGCGGTGAGAAAACAGCGCAGGCGGTAAAGAGCGCAGAGCAGGCCAAAAAGGGAATCCTGCACAAGTTCTGGCAGAAACGCCAGTATCAGAAAGTGTACCGGGCAACGAAAAAAGGAGAAAAGACAGTGGCAGGGACAGTAAAAGCCACGCAGACCATTGCTTCTAAAGCAAGGAGCGTGGCTTCTTCTGTGTTTGCAAGGAGTAAGGACATCCTGGGCATTGCGGCGGCAGCCATGCTGTTCTTTGTGATGATCGCTTCCCTGATGGCAAGCTGCGGCGCTTCCATCCAGGGTGGGGCGGCTTCTACCATTGCCAGTACCACTTATGGGAGTACGGACGAGGATATTTATGCAGTGGAGGATGCGTATTCTGCGCTGGAGGCGGCGCTGAACGAACAGATCAACAGCATGGAAAGCCGCTATCCTGGATATGACGAGTACCGCTATCAGATTGATGAAATCTCTCACAACCCGTATCACCTGATTTCTTACTTTTCTGCAAAATATGGGGAATTTACCTATGAACAGGTAAAGGATGAAGTGGAGGAAATTTTTCAGCGCCAGTACAGCATTGCCACGGAAAGCACACGGGAAACCGTGACAGAAACAAAGATGGTGCGGGTGGGGGAATCCTTGGGGCAGGTCGTAACCAGCGGTTACTGCAGTTGTTCTATCTGCTGCGGGCAATGGGCCGGCGGACCTACGGCAAGTGGTGTCTATCCCACAGCCAACCATACCATTGCTGTGGATGCTTCTAATCCTTTTGTGCCAATAGGAACAAAAGTCATCATGAATGGCGTAGAGTATGTGGTGGAGGATACGGGCGCTTTTGCCCGGTACGGGGTACAGTTTGATGTGTATTACAGCGATCATGCCGCCGCATCTGCCCACGGGCACCAGACCTGGGAGGCTTATATTGCGGACGATAATGGAAGCCAGGAAGTGGAAGTGACAACCACACAGGAAGTGAACCGTCTGGATGTGACACTCACCAACCATGGGCTGGACGCCGTGCTGCGGGAGCTGATGGATGAGAATGAGGAAGGCCGGTATGACTTGTATAACGGCACATATGGAAACAGGGATTATCTGTTCGATACAGAAACCCTTCCAGGCGGGGATGGTGATTTTGGCTATGAGATTCCGGCAGAAGCCCTGACTGACCAGAAATTTGCCAATATGATCCATGAGGCGGAAAAGTATCTGGGGTATCCCTATGTGTGGGGCGGCAGTTCCCCGTCTACCAGTTTCGATTGTTCAGGCTTCGTGAGCTGGGTGATCAATAACTGCGGCAATGGCTGGAATATCGGCAGGCAGACTACAGACGGATTGATGGGATACTGTTCCCAGGTTTCCCCATCGGAAGCAAAGCCGGGAGACCTGGTCTTTTTCCAGGGGACTTACGATACGCCGGGGGCAAGCCATGTGGGGATCTATGTGGGCGATAACATGATGATCCACTGTGGGAACCCTATCCAGTATACCAGCATAGCATCGTCCTACTGGCAGGAGCATTTCCTGGCCTTTGGACGCATCCATGGATAAATTTTTTAGAAGGAAGGTGTAAGGCATGAACCGGAAGCTGCACCGGGTTTTGGATGAGATCCAGAAAACGGAGAAGAAGATTGCCGAGTGGCAGGAACATTTAAAAGAACTGAAACTGCTGGCAGAACAGCTTGAGAATGAGGAGATTATAAAAACCATCCGCTCCATGAAGCTGGACAGCCACCAGATGTTAGAGCTTCTGGAAGGGATTCAGGATGGGACAGTTTCTATTCCCATCATGGCAGAGGGGCCAGAAGAAACAGACGGGAAAGACGGCACAAAGCCGGAAGAAGATATGGAAGAAAAGGCGCAGGAGACAGCGCCGGAAAGTGAGGACAGGAAGCATGAAGAAATTTAACCGCTGGGTGATGGCGCTTGCGGTGGCGGGAGGGATCTTTTCCTCCACCGCCACGACAGCTTTTGCTTATGTGCCAGATCCACAGCAGACAGAGGCAGCCACAGAACCTGTATCAGAAAACGAAGGGACAGTGATTCTGGAGCAGGAGGCTACGGGGCAGACGGAAGGGACGCCCCAGGAGGAAACACAGGGCGGGGAAACGCCTTTTTCCATTCCGGGAAACGGGGAAGTGCTGGATGATAAGACGGGGGATGGAACGAAAGAATTTCTGACGATACAGACAAAAAACGGAAACACGTTCTTTTTAGTGCTAGACCGATCCAGCAATACAGAAAATGTCTATATGCTCTCCATGGTGGATGAAAATGATCTGGCGGAGTTTCTGGATGAGACAAAGACGGAAGAAGCGCCCCAGGTGGTGATCCCGGAGACGGAAGCGCCGGCAGAAAGCGAGACGGAGAGCGAAACCGGATCAGAACCGGTACAGCCGGAAGAGGAGAACGGCAGGAATACCGGGGCTCTCCTGGCGGTTGGCGTCCTGGCTGCGGGAGCGATTGGAGCCGGCTATTATTTTAAGGTTGTGAAGCCGAAGAAAGAGGAGTCTCAGGAGGACGGGGAGGACTTGGAGTTCTATGACGGCGGTACTTACGTCAATGAAGATCAGCCGGAAGAGGACGGTTCCACAGAGGAAGAAAATAATAAAGCATAAGTGTTGATGAAAGCAAAGGTATCAGAAGGGGGGCAGCCAGGGAATTGGCTGCCCTTTCTCATACAGGCGAAAGCCGGAAAGGAGTATCCGATGTATTTGGTTTTAGGGGAGAAACCCAGCGTGGCCCTGGCCTATGCGAAAGTATTAGGTGCTAAGAAGCGTCAGGAAGGCTATCTGGAAGGAAACGGATGGCTGGTGAGCTGGTGCCTGGGG
>DWVA01000133.1 GCA_019120475.1 Candidatus Blautia intestinipullorum
AAAGTAACAGGTTATATCAAATTACAGATTCCGGCTGGCAAGGCAACCCCAGCACCGCCGGTAGGTCCGGCTCTTGGACAGCACGGAGTAAATATCGTACAGTTTACAAAAGAGTTTAATGCCAGAACAGCAGATCAGGGCGATCTGATCATTCCGGTTGTGATCACTGTTTATGCAGACAGAAGTTTCAGCTTCATAACCAAAACTCCGCCGGCAGCAGTTCTTCTGAAGAAGGCAGCAAATATCAAATCCGGTTCCGGCGTTCCGAACAAGACGAAGGTTGCAAAGGTTACAAAAGCACAGATCCAGGAGATCGCAGAGCTGAAGATGAAAGACCTGAACGCAGCTTCTCTTGAGGCAGCTATGAGCATGATTGCAGGTACTGCAAGAAGCATGGGAATCGAAGTAACAGACTAAGTAAGTTACGATAGAAACTACAGAATGAAGTGGGAGGGAAATTCCCGCAATTACCACAGGAGGTTATAGAAATGAAACGAGGAAAAAGATACGTGGAAGCTGCAAAAGCAGTGGACCGCGCAACATTATATGATACCGCAGAGGCTATCAGCCTTGTAAAAAAATCAGCAGTTGCCAAATTCGACGAGACCATTGAGGCTCACATCCGTACAGGCTGTGACGGACGTCATGCTGACCAGCAGATCCGTGGAGCAGTTGTTCTTCCTCACGGAACAGGTAAAAAGGTACGTGTGCTTGTATTCGCAAAGGACGCTAAGGCAGAAGAGGCAAAGGCTGCAGGCGCTGAGTATGTAGGCGCTGAGGAACTGATCCCGAGAATCCAGAACGAAGGATGGCTGGATTTCGACGTTGTTGTGGCTACACCGGACATGATGGGCGTTGTAGGACGTCTGGGCCGTGTACTTGGACCGAAAGGTCTCATGCCGAACCCGAAAGCCGGAACTGTAACTATGGACGTTACCAAAGCGGTTCATGATATTAAAGCAGGTAAGATCGAGTATCGTCTTGACAAGACCAATATCATCCATGTTCCGGTAGGTAAAGCTTCCTTTACTGAGGAACAGTTAAGCGACAACTTCCAGACGCTTATTGAGGCTATTCTGAAGGCAAGACCCAGCACCTTAAAGGGTCAGTATCTGAAGAGCGTAACCTTGACTTCTACAATGGGACCTGGCGTAAAGATCAACCCGATGAAATTAGCTTAAATAGATGTGAAAGAAAAAGGTATCCGCTAAGGGTACCTTTTTGCGTTACTGGCAATATGGAAAGAGGTCTCATATGAAAGCAGACACGGGATTAAAGAGAATATTCCGGAAGCTGTATGCGCTTCTGGACAGAAAACAGAAAAGAAATTTTGTGATCATTCTTATTATCATGATGGTCTCCGCAGCGCTGTCCCAGATGACGCCCAAGGCTGTAGGATGGCTTACTGACGATATCCTTCAGCAGGATCAGGTGCAGTTTCTGAAAGTGATCCCTCTTCTTGTGCTGATCCTGTTTATTAACGTGGCAAACGAACTGATCAAAATTCTGCGAAGGATCCTGGTGGAGGACACCGCTACAAAGACAGAGAAAAAAGGACGGGGTATGGTGATCCTGTCCCTTCTGAAAGCTCCCCTTTCCTACTTTAAGAATAATATGACGGGAAACATCCACGGCAGACTGAACCGGTGCCTGGAGGGGACGGTAAAGCTGGAAAAATTGATGTTTATGGACTTTGCGCCTGCTATTTTTAACAGTATCGCGGCCATAGCGGTGATTTTCACCACACTTCCCGTAATTCTGGCGCTGCCTATGATGCTGGTCATTCCCATCGGTACGGCTATTGTTTTCCGGCAGATCAGCACACAGCGGGGAATCCGTGTAGAGCTTCTGGAAACAAAGGCCGCCATGGACGGAACGATCGTAGAGCTTTTGAACGGCATTGAAGTGATCCGTATCACAGACAGCATTTCCATAGAAGAGGAACGGTTTGGGCGCAAATCAGAATTTCTCCGGAAAAAAGAGATGAAGCATCATCTTCAGATGGCGAAATACGATAGTCTGAAATTTATCAACGAGGCTGTATTTACCGTTCTGATGATCGGAATCTCTACATATCTGGCGTTTAAAAAAGTGATCACCATCGGAGATGTCCTGACGGCTTATCTGTGTTTTGCCCAGCTTATCAAACCCCTGGAGGAGCTCCACAGGATCCTGGACGAACTTTCGGAATGTATGGTGCTGGCGGAAGACTTCTTTAAAATGGTGGAAATCCCTCATGATTTTTCATATCTTCCGTATGCGCCGGAAAGCGATGAGAACAAAAAGGCAGAAAGGGGACAAAAACGGGAAGTGGATGAAAGCTCCCGCGCAATGATAGATATCCGGAACCTTAAGTTTTCCTACGAGGACGGGGAAACAGTGATAGACAATATCAGCATCCAGATACCGAAGGGAAAATTCTTCGGTATCGCCGGACCCAGCGGATGCGGAAAATCTTCACTTATTAAGGCGGTATGCCGGCTGGAAAAATGCGAAGGAGATATTTTTGTTGACGGAAAGGATCTTCGTACCTTATCAAGAAAGGACATTTCCGGAATCATCGCTCTTGTGCCCCAGAACCCGTTCCTGGTGGCAGGTACCATATATGATAATATCTGCTACGGCCTGGACAGAGAGGTGTTTGAAAGCGAAGTCTGGGAGGCAGTAAGAAAAGCCTGTCTTTCCGACTTTATCGGCAGTCTTCCGGATAAGCTGGACACTGTCCTGGCGGAAGGCGGAAACAATCTGTCAGGAGGACAGAAACAAAGGATCGCCATTGCCAGGATCTTTTTGCGGAAGCCCCGGATTCTGATCCTGGACGAGGCCACCTCCGCGCTGGATAATACTTCGGAAAAGTACATCCAGACAGAGATCGAAAAACTCAAGAAGGAAAATCAGACGACGGTTATCTCCATAGCCCACAGACTCACCACTCTGCAGAACTGCGACAGGATCCTTGTAATGGACCATGGAAAGATCTCCCAGACAGGAAACTTCCGGGAACTCATAGAGCAGGAAGGCATTTTCAGCGATATGTATTATGGGCGGCTGAAGTAGAACGCTTTAAAGATACTTTACAGAAAACAGCAGTAGTATAGTATAATAAGAAAAATAAAATCTGCCGCAAGGCTCATTTGCGGAAGAACATGGGAGAAAAATCTGCCGTCCGGCACTCCGGACGGAAAAGGAGAAGATCACATGCCGGATAACAGAAGGCGAAAACGCAGAAGAAAAAACAGAAAAGGAACGTTATTTCTCTGCATAGCGGTGGAAATAGCGGCGGTTCTTGCGCTGGTGATAATGCTGGGCTGGAAATATGATTTTGGAAGCTGGCTCTCCCAGCTTGGAAAGCCGGTGGTGCAGGAGCTGGACATCAGCGGGATCAACAGTTCCTGCGCAGTGCTGATGCAGGCAAGAGGCGGTAAGATCATCGGAGAGATCAATGGAGAGCAGACCATGTATCCGGCTTCTATGACAAAGATCATGACAGCTATTGTAGCTATTGAAGAACTGGACAGTCTGGATCGGGAAATCACTCTGACAGACGAAACCTTTGCAGGGCTCTATGAGCGGGACGCCACCCAGGCGGGATTCCAGCCCGGCGAGACAGTGCAGGCCATTGATCTGCTGTACGGCGTTATGCTGCCTTCCGGAGCGGAGTGCTGTATTGCCCTGGCGGATGATATCGCCGGATCAGAAGAGGGATTTGTGGAACTGATGAATCAGAAAGCGGAAAAGCTGGGAATGGATGGAACGCATTTCTGCGACAGCACAGGACTTCACAATCCGGATCATTACAGTACGGCGAAGGATATCGCGGTCCTTCTGAAATATGCTATCCGCAACGATACTTTCCGGGAGATCATTGAAAGTCCTTACCATTCCACTGCGGCCACGAATATCCATCCGGACGGGATTACTTTTTACAGCAGCATGTTTAACAATCTGCCGGATCCCTCTGTAACAGGCGGGAAGATCCTGGGCGGAAAAACGGGCTTTACCAATGATGCGGGGCTTTGTCTTGCCAGCTTTGCGGAAATCGACGGTACAGAGTACATACTGGTAACAGCCGGAGCGTTTTCAGCAGGCACTCCTCATATCACAGATGCGGTGACGATCTACAACCGTCTGGGCGAGGCGGCGCTGGCTTTACATGATGAATGACTGGAGAATACTAAAAATCAGAAAATAATAGCGTATAAGGGGCAAGAACAATGGAACCACAGAAACTGGTGGAAATTATGAATGTGGCGGAGCGGCTGAAAGATACAGTACGCCACTGTTATACTTCCGGCGGGCGGAGAGAAAGTGTGGCAGAGCATTCCTGGAGGACGGCTCTGATGGCGTACTTCGTCAGTGCTGAATTTCCGGAAGCGGATCTGGAAAAGCTTCTGAAAATGTGCCTGATCCATGATCTGGGAGAAGCATTTACGGGAGATATTCCTACTTTTGAAAAAACAGAGGAAGACGAGAAAAAAGAAGAAAAGATTTTGGAAAAATGGCTCATGTCCTTACCGGAACCATTTAACCGGGAGATGACAGAACTTTTCCAGGAGATGGCGGAAAGAAAATCTCTGGAGGCTAAAATTTTTAAGGCGCTCGATAATCTGGAGGCATTAATACAGCATAATGAATCAGATATTCATACATGGCTTCCGCTGGAGTATTCTCTGCAGATGACTTACGGAAACGATAAAGCAGAGTTTTCGGATTATATGAAAAATCTGAGAGATGAGGTACGAAGGGATAGTATGCGGAAAATCAGAAAAGAGGGTAGCCGGGATATTTGAATTGATTTATACAGACGCAGCAGAACATATATTTTATATCAATCCGCCGGAAAACCGGCGGATTTTGTAATCTTAGTAATTTTCTACTTTGCGCTCAAAATATGCTCTTGGATGGGCGCATACCGGACACACTTCCGGAGCTTCATCAGCCATATGTACATAGCCGCAGTTTCTGCACTTCCATCCCAGAGGAGCGTCTCCTTTGAAGGTCTTGTCGTTTTTGTAGGATTCAAGAAGCTTTTTATAGCGTTTTTCGTGAGCGGCTTCTACTCTTGCAACACCTTCAAATTTCAGAGCAAGTTCTTCAAAACCTTCTTCCCTTGCCTCTCTTGCCATGCGTGCATACATATCCGTCCACTCAAAATTTTCGCCTGCAGCCGCATCCTCCAGGTTTTCCGCTACATCATGGATTCCGTGAAATTCCTTGAACCACATTTTCGCATGTTCCTTTTCCTGATCCGCCGTCTCCAGATAGAGGGCAGCAAGCTGCTCATAACCGGCTTTTTTTGCTGCGGAAGCGTAGTAGGTATATTTGTTTCTTGCCTGGGA
>DWVA01000134.1 GCA_019120475.1 Candidatus Blautia intestinipullorum
TGATATGCCGTCTCAATTCCGCCCTTCTTTTCAAATTCCTGCAGCCCGATATTTACATCCCCCAGGGAGATATGATTTGTTACTTTAAGCGTGTCTGAAAAATATCCATACGTTCCGGTTATGCCTAATAACGCCGCCGCAAGGACAGCGGCCGCTGTTTTTATCCTTCTGCCCATATTCTCACCTGCCTTCAGACAGAAGCATGGTATGCTGACCAGGCCTGCTCATAATCTGAGAATCCGTCCGCCTGTACGGATTCCTCATAAATCTGAATTTCAAATTCCGGGATCAGTTCCAGATAGGACGAATCCACTTTTGATGAATCGATCATAAAACCGGTAAAAAGCGGCGTCGTAGATTCTCCCTCTTTAAGCGGCGTTTTAAAATAATAGTATCCATCCTTTCCGTAAATCCAGTTTTCCGTATCCAGATCCTTCCATATGATCCCTTTTGCTATATCGCTGTGAGAATATCCTATAGACATCCGCACATAGCAGTCTACCTGAGAGCCGTTTTTTCCTTCTGCTTTGTTGGCAACAGAAACCTTTTTTGTATATTCCGGATTCTCCTCCACAGGAACCGGGGTCGGATCCGGAAATTCTTCTATTATTTCAGTAGTATTTTGTCCTACTGAAACCAGATTTTCCTCCTGATCCCAGGACGTCAGATACGCGGCAGTTGTCCCGGTTCCCAAAAGGCAGAGCACACATCCCGCCCAAAGCACAGACAATATCCTTCCTTTTTTCTTATTTTCCGTCATAATGTACGACTGTCTCCTTTCTCAGAGCGTAGTCATGCTGTTGTCCGGCCTTCCTGCTCTCTGTTCTGATTTACATATTTTTCATAGGCTGCTCTTGCCTGTTCTGCTGCAGTCTCTCCTCCGTCGCCCGTATATGCCGTCTGGATCGCATATGCCCGCACCGGCACTGACAACTGCTGCATATCCAGCTGCCCTTCAATAACATTCAAAAAATGCATTGTTTCAAAAAGCGGCTCCGTAGTCTCTTCCGGTTCCAGAATTTCATTATACGCATAAACATATATCATATTGTCTTCTACCGTCTCTGACTTGAGTTTTGTCCAGTTTTCCCCTGCCTGGTATGAGAAAAGCTCCTGCATTTTTCTCTCCAGACGGTTCCCTTCCTGATCTGCCGCTGTAACTTCAGCCATAGGAACAGAAACTTCCAGATAGACAAACGCGTCATTCACTCCTGTATTCCTGATCTGAGGATCTTTTGGGATTTCTTTTCCCGGTTCAATTTTACTATGGTCCTCCGGATTCCATTTAGGCTCCTGAAGTTCAATTTCTACTTTTCCAACAGTAAACTGGTTGTCCGCCTTATCATAATCTGTCAGATATGCAGAGACTCCGCCTATGGACGCAAGACATAAAACGCCCAGCATTAAGACGGCCTTTTTCATATTTCTACTCATGCTTTTTTCCTGCGCGTTTTTTTCGCGCTCTCCTTTCTTTAGAAACGATCAAAAAAACAAATTCCTGGATGATCATGACCAAAAGCAGGCAAAACACTGTTTTTTTCTGAAAAAACACTGCCGCATAACCGAGAACCGGCACAGAAAATACCGCAGTACCTATAATCTGTGACTTTTCTACTAAAGCCGCGTCCCTTCCATCGTTTGAGTCTCCCTGTGTGATAAAACAGCCTCCGTCTTTTTCCACAACTCTGTGCGTAACATAGGAACTGCCAAGACGGTATGTAATAATATCTCCGACCTCCGGTTCCGTTTTTCCGGTATCTGTAAAGACTACGCTTCCTGTCTTTAAAGCCGGTTCCATAGATCCGGAAAGGACTGCATCCGCCCTGATCCCCCATACCGGCAGCAGAAGAAAAACGCCTCCTATTACAGCCACCGCAGTACAGAAGATCCTGCCTGCCCGTTCTGCCATTTTCATATATGCTTCACTCTTTCTTTGATTTATTTTCCGGCGGAGACCTGCCCCGCAGATATTTTTTCATAGACCACGCCCGCTTTCTCCCGTCTTTATTCAGGATTAAAAGATGATTTGACAGGGTAATTTAGAATTGCTGAATGCCACCACATGAGATAAAAGAAGACGAGTATATGTACTCAACAGACTCCCGCCATAAAGCAGGAAAAAGCGGCGTATTCTTTTATATAAGATCAAGGAGCTGTCCCCTTAATCTTCGCAAAATTAGTACGGATCCGCGCGGCGTTTCGCGCGAACGTCTCAAAATAAGATTAAATTCAATGTTCTGAAATGGAAATTCCCCGATTCCCTTCTGAAGAAGGTGGTGCAGGAGGATGTTCCTGCTTCTTAAGATGCTTTCATCTTACCCTCCGCCAGAGAAAAAGTCAACGAAATTCGTTCACCAAATTATGACGGCAGGATATGACAAATTCCCGGTCTTTCTTTTTCTTTCCAGATTGTTAAATTTTTGTTAATTCAGGACATTTTCCGGTTGATTTTATGGTTCAATTATGTATAATATTAAGAAGATGGTTTAGTTCCGCGCCTTTTCCAAAAAGGATTCCGGAACTCCTGCCCTTGCAGCAGGTTATCTATTACTATTAAAGAAAAGAGGTAGATGTGAAATGGCAGAGATCAATTTAAGTAAGTATGGCATTACCGGAACTACAGAAATCATACACAATCCTTCTTACGAAATGCTGTTTGAAGAAGAGACCAAACCCGGTCTTGAGGGATTTGAAAAGGGCCAGGTAACTGAGCTTGGCGCAGTTAATGTTATGACCGGCATCTATACAGGCCGTTCACCGAAAGACAAATTCATCGTTATGGATGAAAATTCCAAGGATACCGTTTGGTGGACTTCTGACGAATACAAAAACGACAACCATCCGGCTTCTGTAGAAACCTGGAACACAGTAAAGGATATCGCTATAAAGGAACTTTCCAATAAGAGACTGTTTGTTGTAGACGCATTCTGCGGCGCAAACGCCGACACCCGCATGGCGATCCGTTTCATCATGGAAGTAGCATGGCAGGCTCATTTTGTAAAGAATATGTTCATTACTCCTACAGACGAAGAGCTTGAAAACTTTGAACCGGATTTCATTGTTTACAACGCTTCCAAGGCAAAAGTGGAAAATTATAAAGAGCTGGGACTGAATTCTGAGACAACCTCTATGTTCAACATCACAAGCCGCGAGCAGGTTATCCTGAACACCTGGTACGGCGGGGAAATGAAGAAAGGTATGTTCTCCATGATGAACTACTATCTGCCTCTGAAGGGCACCGCTTCCATGCACTGCTCTGCAAACACAGATATGAACGGCGAGAACACCGCTATTTTCTTCGGACTTTCCGGAACAGGAAAGACCACGCTGTCCACAGACCCGAAGCGTCTTCTGATCGGTGATGACGAGCACGGCTGGGATGACAACGGAATCTTCAACTTTGAGGGCGGCTGCTACGCAAAGGTTATCAACCTTGACAAAGAGTCTGAGCCGGATATCTACAACGCTATCAAGAGAAACGCTCTTCTGGAGAACGTTACTCTGGATGAGA
>DWVA01000135.1 GCA_019120475.1 Candidatus Blautia intestinipullorum
GGAACAGGTGGTCCGGGGTATTCCTATCAGAAATTAACAGAAAATAATTTATGTTTGACAATACTGTGCAACACACACTATAATAAATCCAGGAGGTATATCAAACGTGGGTGAAGAAAGAGATCTGCTGGAAAATCTCAGACAGGAGCTGCGAAGGGGAACGCTGATTCTCAGTGTGCTGAGTCAGATGAAGGAACCGAAATATGGATATGCACTGGTGCAGAGCCTGGAGGAGAAGGGCGTGGAAATCGAGGCAAACACCCTGTATCCGCTTCTGAGGAGGCTGGAGAAGCAGGGCCTGTTAAAGAGCGAGTGGGACACGCAGGAGGCGAAGCCGAGAAAATACTATCGCCGTACGGTGCTTGGAGATTTTATGTATGAGGAAATGAAGAAGCAGTGGTTTGCGGTTTCTGAAACCATGAACGGGCTGCTGCGGGAGGAATGAGGATATGACGGAAGCGGACAGAGAACTGATGCAGCGGTATATTTATCAGGTGGTAAGACGGCTCGCGAAGGATCAGCGGGAAGAGACCGCAAGGGAGCTGGAGGAGCTGATTACGGACATGGCGGAACAGAAGGGAATGGAGGAAGCGCTGAAGGGGCTGGGGGACCCGGCAGTTTTTGCGGGAAAGTACCGGGAAGAGCCGTGCTGGGTGATCGGACCGGAATATTCGGAGGATTACAGGTGGCTTTTGAAGATTGTGCTGGCTGCTGTGGCGCTTTCTGTCATCGTTTCCGGGGTGGTACAGGGAGTGCTTCAGAGGGATGGAACAGGGATTTTGACGGATGTTGTTTCCAGTGCGGTGATGGGAGCGGTCAGCGCGGTGGGAGCGGTGACGATCCTGTTTATGATTCTGGAAAAAAGGAAAATCCGGGTGGATTTCAAAAAAGAGTTCGGGACATCAGAAAAAGCCGGTGTGGAACGAAGGAACTGGATTCCCATGCTGCTTCCGCCGGTACCGGATTCCAAAGCAGTGATAAAACGGTCGGATGAAGCGGTGAACCTGATTTTTGAGGCACTGCTTGCAGGATTGATGATTTTTGCACCATGGCTGTTTGGGGCCTATGTTTTTGAGAACGGCACATTCGTTCGTACCATTCCCATTATCAATCTGGCGCAGTGGAACACCATTCTGCCGGTTCTTCTGATTTCGCTGGCAGCAGGGTTTGCGGATGATGTGGTGCGGCTGGTCTGCGGACGTTACTGTCGGACGGTTCTGATTGTCTGCCTGGTCAGCGGGGCGGTTCAGGCGGTATTCGCCTGGATTATGCTGAAGGCGCTTCCCTTTTTTAATCCGGATTTTATCGGGGAGATCAGGACGGAATATGACTGGAAGGGGACAGACGGAGATCTGCTGACTCTGTACGGAACGGGCAGGCTGGAAAACATCGTACTTCTGGTGATCTGGGCCTGTATCCTGATTGAGATGGGGGTGACCGTTTATAAAACGGTAAGATATGGAAAGGAGCAGTAAGAACCGTTCCCTTACCGTTCCGCCCTTTTTCGGAATTCTCTGGGCGGCATGCCGTAAGCATTTTTGAAGATCCGCGTCAGATGGGACGTGGAGGAAAAACCGCAGCGGGAAGCGATTTCATTCAGGCTCAGATCGCTTCCAAGCAGGAGCTGGTGGACATTTGACAGACGGACATTGTACAGGTATTCCAGAAAGGTGGCGCCGGTCGCGCTGTGGAATACACGGGAAAAGTGATACCGGCTCATATGGGCGCGTTCGGCTGCCTGCTCCAGACTGACGGGTTCACTGTAATGGTGGTTGATATAACGGATGGCTGAGACAATCTCGTCCGGGATGCGTTCTGCGGACAGCTCTTCTGAAATTTCTTTCCGGGAAAGCAGATCCGAAATAAAGGAAAGCATCTGGAGGATAACGGAACAGAGCAGCTTTTCAGAAAGAAAGCCCTTTCTGCTGCTGTAATGTTCAGCCTTTCGACAGGCGTCCAGGGCGGAAGCGGCCTGCTTTTCATCCAGATGAAGCACACAGGAATCCAGCGATCCGAACAGGGCTGCGGACTCGGCTTCTGTCAGAATGGGGGACAGAAAAGAGGAAGGGATATTCATCAGATAACGCTCATAATAAGAAGATTCATAGCTTCTTGTATAATGAATCTCAAAAGGCTTGAGGAAATACAGATCACCGGGCCGCAGGGTATAGCGCAGATCGTTTAGCAGGAGCGTGCGTTCGCCGGCGGTCTGCAGATAAAGCTCATAGGAATCATGATAATGCTGTGTTTTCATATCGCTTTTCCGGGGCCTGCAGACATAGTCTACCTGGAAGCCGGAATAGGGGGCGTATTCTGTATGTTTCATTTCCTGATCTTCCCTTCCTTTCAAGCTGAAAAAAGTGGCGGATCCTTTCTGCAGAGAGAAGTATAACAGAGAAAGAAAAAGAGAGCAATATTTAAACGTTTCGGGCTTAAAAAGAGCAGGATTTGGACTGTCCAACCGGTACTTTGCATGCTACGATGAGCGTGAAAACCGGAGAATGACTGCCGGGGAAAACAGGGAGGCGGGAAAAGCATCGCTTTTCCCTGGGAATTGGCCTGCGGCCAATTCCTCTTGATTAAAGTGCCGCCTGCGGCGGCGGAAAGGAAGAGGAAAATGAGATACGTGGGAAATCGGGTGGAGGATGTGAAAATTGCCTATATCGGCGGAGGATCCAGAGGCTGGGCCTGGGGGCTGATGAGCGATCTGGCAGCGGTGGACGATATGAACGGTACCGTGGCGCTGTATGACATTGACAAAGAGGCGGCAGCAAGGAACGAGGTCATTGGAAACCGGATGAAGGAGCTGCCGGACTGCCGTTCTGCATGGGATTACAAAGCGGTGGGCAGCCTGCAGGAAGCGCTGACGGGAGCGGATTTCGTGGTGATTTCCATTTTGCCGGGAAC
>DWVA01000136.1 GCA_019120475.1 Candidatus Blautia intestinipullorum
TTTCTTCTTCTGACTCCAGAAGGATGATTGTTCCGTTTCCCATAATGCTGCGATATGCATAGGAATAACTGCATGTATAGTCACCGGTGATGATCTCATGCCGGCAGTCCATCTCAATTGCCGCATGTGGATCAGCCTTGATCGCATCCGCCTTTCTTCCCTCACCGGAACCATGGAAATACAGTGTGATTTTTACATTTCCATTATTGTCTTTCAATTCATATCCGTAATTGACCGGAACGATAAACATTCCCTCTTCATCATGAAGACCCAGTCGTACGACGTCGCATTCATCCAGTATGTCTTTTATCAGCGACGGATCATGAATTTCTCTTTTATGCAGACGCATTTTCCTCATGCGTGATTCTCCTCTCGTTTATAAGCAATCCCTGAAAACGGTCTGCCTGAAATCGTTTCACAAACCAGTCACATTTGCAAAGGAACAGATAATAAATATTGAGACCGCACCCGTGGATAGTCTCAAAATTTCCCTGACCCTTTGAGATGATCACATCCGCTGTTTCAATCTCATGACATGCCTCATCGCTGATATCGTCCAAATCTGTTCCGCCAATACCGCTTCCATTCTCCATTACTTTTACCACACGGTCAAGTCCTATATAAGAGGCAGCCTCAAGATCTGCGTCATTTGCCACAGGCTCGCCTCTTACAAGAGCCGTTATTTCCAGATTCGGATACTGCTCCCGAATGATCTTAAGAGCTATTTTGTCAAGGACTACTTCCCCACAATTATCGGTCAGGTAAACAAGCTTTTTTCCTTTCTCAAGATCCTGACAAAGTCTGTCATACTCTGTAGAATCAAGACCTGACTTTTCCTGCTTTTCAAAAAGTTCCAGCAGTTTCTCTTTTGAGATATCTTTTACCGCGGCATAGTCGATATAATTTCCTGTGCGCGCATAGCAAAGAGCTGATTCCAACGAATCCTTATGTTCCCTGATTTTCTTCTCTATATCTGATTCCATAGAAAGCAGGAAATCATTAAACTCTTTTTTCACTTCTGCCATACCGTCCTTTTTGCCCCAGTATTTCTCATAAATTCTTGACAATGGTTTCACCAGAGCCGGCGCGGACAGATCCGGATTACATGAAGAAAGAAATGCCAGAACTTCTCTCATATATCTCATTTTCTTATCTTCATCATCAAATTCCCGTACCTGAGACTCCTGCATCTGGATCAGACAGGTGAGGCAGAATGAATTAATCTTCATGACGAACCTCCTGTTTACTTTTTCAGAACTTTCACGATCTCTGCTATATACATGGTGTGGTAGTCTTTCTCAGGATACCATTTCGTATCGCATTCACCGTCGATAAAACAGTCCGGCACCATCTCCTGAACGTAGAGTTTCCTGCACACAAAGATTTCTTCCGCCTCTTCCACTGCAGTTGTTCCGTCAATTCCGAAAGGATGCAGACCTGCCTCTTTCCATTTGTTATCCACATTTCTTCCTGATACAGAACCGCACACATTCAGCGCTTTGCGGTACTCTTCCGAAAGAAACGACAGTGTAAAATACTCATTCTTATCAATAAACTCTTTTGTATATCTCTGAGGGCGGATGTACACTGTTGCTACAGGTTTTCCCCACATGATCCCGACGCCGCCCCAGCTTGCCGTCATCGTATTGGATGAATCATTATCCCCTGCCGTGACCAGCATCCACTGTCTGCTGATCTTGTCGAAAGGATTGAATTTTAATGTTGAGATATCTGTTTCTTTAAATTTCATTTTCTATATTCTCCTGTTTCAGAAATGTTTTATTTAACCTTCGATTGCATCCATCTCTTTCCTGATGTCCGCCTCACAGGACTGCATGGCGCGAAGGGTTTTATCAAAGAGTTCATTTAATTCCCATCCCAGATTTTCTGCACCGGTACGGATAATATCCCTCGAGCATCCTGCTGCGAAACGCTTATCTTTAAACTTTTTCTTCACGCTGGATACTTCCATATCAGACACGCTTTTGGACGGACGCATAAGGGCAGCCGCCCAGATCAGTCCGGTCAGCTCGTCCGCGGCAAAGAGAACTTTCTCCATCTCATGCTCCGGTTTTATATCACTGCAGATTCCATAGCCGTGGGAACAGACTGAGCGGATCATATCTTCTCCCACTCCAGCTTCCTTTAAAAGCTCCGGAGCTTTCCGGCAGTGCTCCTCGGGGTAGATTTCAAAATCGATATCATGCAGAAGCCCGGTAATCCCCCAGTAGTCTTCCTCATCGCCATATCCAAGTTCCCTGGCAAACCATCGCATGGTCTTCTCAACTGTGATCCCATGCTGGATATGAAACGGCTCTTTATTATATTTTCTGAGTAATTTAAGCGCTTCATCCCTTGATATTGTACTTGTCATGATCTTTCCTTCTTTCTATTGAAGCGCCCTTTTCCAAAAAACAAATCTTTTGAAAAAGAGCGCATTCTGTTTTTACCTATCCTATTATACACAGTGCCGCCGGAAATTACAATAAAGCTGTAACTTATTCCGCCAAAAGGATCCTTGTCATCAGCTTCATATCCATCTTTTTCAGCACATGGTCTGCTCCGGGCAATTCTTCTTTTGGGGATATCTCCGTCCTTACATACAGAGTTGCAAGTCCGGCATTCTTCGCCCCTTCTATGTCACATACGCCGTCGTTTCCGACCATGACAGCTCTGTCTCTCTCAATGCCATATGTATGGATAAGCTTTTCAAAAAAACGTACATCCGGTTTTTTACATTCATGTTCGGAAGAAATAAAAATACCGTCGAAATATGGCGTGATCCCCAGTGCATTCATCTCGTATTCTGTGAATATCTTCTGTGCGTTCGATAAAAGATAAACCTTCTTTCCCCCATCCCGTAATGCGGAGAGCATTTCTTTCGTACCGTTATACAGCTTCAGATGTTCCATCGACAGAATACGGAAAAACTGTCCCGCATGCCTTGACAGAACTTCATCAGCATCTATGCCTTTTTTCCGAAACAGCGCCATAAATACATCTTCAATCCTGATTTCGGGATATGCTTCGTGAGCATCTTTCCGGATCCCGGCTTTTCCCGCACTCATCTCTGCAGTCAGGCAGTCATAGGCTTGATGCAGCTCATCCGGAGTGTACTCCGCTCCGTAGAATGCATAGAACAGTGCGAGCCTTTCCCACAATTCAGGTTTCTTTTCATCTGTACGGATGTCCACAAGTGTTCCATACAGATCAAAAATACATGTATCATACATCTTTACTTATCCTCCCCGCTTCTTATACATCAATCCGTAAATTCATCACAATGATCCCGGAAAAATGTATAGTACGTCCTTACATTTTCCAATTCTGTCCATCTTTTCACATCCGCCGGGTCTTCATCCAGATCATAGATCTTTGCATCTCTCATAGCCAGGAGAAACGGTGAATGCGTAGAGATCACAAACTGACAGCCAAAAAACCTTGCCGAATCTTCCAGGAACTTTACAAGCTCCTGCTGTCTTGCAGGAGACAGGCTGTTCTCCGGCTCACCCAGCAGAAACAGCCCGTTTTCAGTAACCTTTTCCGAAAAGTAAATAAATGCACTTTCTCCGTTGGAATATTCCCTGATATTATCCATCAGCTCTGACCTGACATACCTGGACTGCGTCAGGCGTCTTGCTTTCGTGACCTTTTTCAATCTTTCGTAATCATCCAGGGAACGCATCTGAAAGTCTGCATACTTCGCGTCCAGATAATCCTCGAAGAGCGATTCCTTCTTCCTGTCTATCCCCTCATTCATACTGCGGATATTCAGCATATAGTCAAAAACATCGTCGCTTGTAATAACGCGGCTGTTCACGGGAATCCGCCCTTTCAGTTGATAGTCGCAGAGATCCAGATAGTCCTGAAAAAAATTGGACTTATTAAATACACTGTCCCTCGAAAGCTGAAGTTTTTCTCCGATCACATTCAGAACCGTCGTTTTCCCTGATCCGTTTCCTCCATACAGGATCGTAACCGGCTCAAAATCAATCCGTTGGAGGTGATGCCCTGAAAGGATCTGAAAGGGATAAAAAGAGTCATAGCACGTCCTTTTCTGATTTACAAAAAAGTCAAATTCCCTGTCGCTGTCAGGAAAAGTAAAATACTCTAAATATATCATCTGCTGACCTCTCTATATCTTTTTTGTCTTATCCAGAACCACCAGATCAAAATTCCTGCTGTTCCGGCAATGATGATAACCGGAATGACCAGAAAGACTACAGAAAATCGTCCGCTTACTTTCACGGCGTCAATCTGTGACGCGTCAATTTCCTGCGCAGGGATCAGTTCATGCTCAACTCTCTGCGGAATGCCGGTATCTTCCATATCTGAAAGACAGATCCAGATATCTCTCGTGCCGTGCATATACGCCCTATATCCCCACAGACGTCCATCGGGATCCTTATAGAATGTCGTAATTTCATAATCGTCCGTTACAGAGGCATCAGGCCGGTCTATAACGCCGGATTCCGGATAAGACCATGATACAAATTCTGTTCCGTAGGAAAGCAGATACGGCTCATCTTCATATATTTCATTGGAATGTTCCTCCATAAATTCCGGAGTTCCGTATTCCAGATACAGATCCGCCATAAGAATCCATTTATCCAAGGATTCTGCCAGTCCCCACTCAATTCCATCTTTGTCAGTATAGACAAAAGAAATATAGATCTTCTCCCCCTCCTGTGCCCTCTGATTACCTGTAACAAGATTCGGAGCATCCCACAGATATGTATCCGCTCCCGCTATACACGATCGGTCAAAATATGAGCACTCGTCACTATGTCTCCCGTAGAAATCATTGTCAGGCTCAAAAATAACATCAGCCGATGCCGAAAGCGGGTGTGCAAAGACAAATACGACAATACAGACAGATATTACCATTCTCAAAAAGACTTTTCTTTTTCTGTCATGTTCCGTCTTCATAACCTATCCTCCCTGTTGCATCAGCATTGAAAGAACCAATCCCGCGCCAAATGAAATTGCATTCAGTACAAGCGCCATTCTCCATGGACCGTACTCTCTTTCCTGCCATATCATACATTTCCGGAACAAGAACCCCTCTGAAATAAAAACAAGCGCCTCTGCAGCCAATACTGCCGCATTAAACGGAATCCGGGTGTAAGCAGGAAGCATCAGGCTGAGAAGGACAGCTAAAGGATTTGTGACAGTATTGACGAGAAGGAGAAGTATCTGCTCTTTTTTCTCTATACCGAAGAAAAGTCTGGCCGCCCCGCCTTCAACCACGACTGTCAGTATCCATGACAAGATAAATAATATACATAATTGGATCATCGCAGTTTCCTCATACTATAAGAGTATCTCCTGTACAGATTTGTTGCATCCTATTTGATAACATTTTACCGGCGGTAATCTTCTCTTATAAAAGGCTCATCTACTTTTGCATCTGTCAGGATTCCGTATTTCTGAGGATGCCGGTACGCATTACCGTGCACTTCACTCTTACGGTAATCCCGCAGCTGCTCAAGATCAAGCTCTGCAATATAAATCCCCTCGCGTCCGTCTGCTTCCAGAATACACATATCCCGCGATCCTGCCTCATCAGGCAGATACGCCACCCCGTCAAAAAATGTCGATCCTCCATTACAGTCCGGAACATTCTCAGGATAATTACAGGTGGCAACAGCCAGCATGTTTTCATAAGCTCTTGCCCGAAGCTGCGACAGACGGTTTATTTCCATAGGGCAGGCATTGGGCACAAGGATCAGCTCTGCTCCCTGAAGCATCAGAATCCGGGCGCTCTCCGGGAATTCACGGTCATAACAGATCATCGCTCCGACTTTCACAGTTCCCTGTACCGTGTCAAGATCTGTGACATAAAATGCTTCTCCGGGCGTCAAATTTCTCTCAACACTGAAATCGCACGTATGTACTTTCGCATAGGTAAGCTTTTTGCCGCCGTGCCGGTCAAAAAGAATCAGTGTATTACGAGCGCCGTCTTTGTATTTTTCGAGCAGAGTGATACCGATTGCCATATCGAGTTCTTCTGCGAGATATCGAAAGCTGTCCACAAAAGAACTGTCTGCCGATACTGCATCTTCCATCCATTCATGTGCAGGGCGGGCATAAATATCATACCCGCAGCTCCACATTTCCGGAAAGAGAGCAATATCAGCTTCCATTTTCTTTGCCTGCCTGCAGGACTGTATTCCCTTTTCAAGATTATTGTCCAGCGAGCCGCAGGGTGTGAGCTGTAGCAGAGCAATTTTCAATCTTTTCATAAATCATCATTCCTTTAAATTTAGCTATTACGTTACGGAATTACAGCATACTTTATAACGTGATCTTTCTTATTTTCAAACACGTCATACGCTTCCATGATTTCATCCAATCTGCACCGGTGAGTAATAAGAAATCCCGCGTCAAGCTTCCCACAGGAAGTCAGATCCATAATCTCCTGGCAATAACTGTCGTCCACACCGCCTGTCTTGAACACGAGATTCTTACCATACATATCGGGCAGCGGAAGCATCTGCGGCTCCTCGTACATAGCGACTACTACTACGACTGCGTTTGGTCTCGCAATCTTCCACGCAGTCTGGAATGTGTCCTTTCCTCCAGCCACTTCAAATACAGTGTCTGCACCCCGGCCATCTGATTCTTTTTTAATCCGTTTTTCAAGATCGTCTCTTCCCGGCACAAGTGTAAGATCTGCCAGACCTTTTTCTTTTGCAAGATTCAGTCTATATTCATCCGTATCTATGGCGATGATCTTAGCCGGCGTATACAGCCGGGCACACAGCATCGTACATAATCCTGTAGGACCTGCGCCGATCACAGCCACTGTATCTGCTGGTTTTATCTCACCGATCCTGGCAGCCCAGTAACCTGTGGACAGAATATCTCCGTTAAAGAGCGCCTGTTCGTCCGTCACATGGTCCGGTATAACAGTGAGTCCGTTATCTGCAAACGGGATTCTCGCATATTCAGCCTGGCCTCCGTCAATGCGGCATCCAAGCGCCCATCCGCCGTGCTCATCTGTACAATTGTTTACAAATCCCCTTTTACAAAAGAAACACTCGCCGCAGAAAGTCTCTACATTTACTGCAACCCGGTCGCCCGGTTTTACTTTCTTGACAGCGCTGCCAACTTCTATAACTTTACCAACGAACTCATGCCCCAGTATCGTTCCCGGAACTGCCCGCGGCACCGCGCCGTGTTTAATGTGAATATCACTGGAACAGATCGTTGTCAGCGTCACTTTCACGATCGCATCCCTGTCGTCTATGATTTTCGGTACAGGACGCTCTTCAAGAGCAATCTGTTCCTTTCCTTTATAAACCACTGCTTTCATGTCTATGCACCTCACATTATTTTGCAGCTTTTCTTTTTATGTATCAGATTTCAACACTGTCTGTTTCAGTTCTTCTTTCAGATTATCCTTTTTACTGCAAAGATCATTATCCATCTCATTTAACTGTCCGAGAAGCTTCTGAATCTGATCACTTGTCTGCATAGTCCTATTCCGCGAGTCGTTAATCTTGTCATAAACCATCCAGTCCGTAAACAATCCGTCAAAAAAATAATCGGCAAAGTGCAGGAAATCCCCGATTTCCACATACAGATCACCTGATATTCTCTCTGTAACATCTGCGAGTTCTGTTCGAAACCCACGTAGTGCATTCTGGAGATCCTGTATCTGATCTTGTACTTTATTAAGCTTGTCATACTTGGCCATGTCTGCAATAAGACCTCCGCCCATCAGGTCAAACGTACTCCAGTTCTTTGCGCTTTCCAGATCTTCCAGAATCTTCCGCGCGATA